>JACDBF010000173.1 GCA_013695055.1 Actinomycetota bacterium | reverse complement strand
AGCTTAGGGGACTCACCCACGCCGGCTCAGCAAGGACAGCAGGGAGCGTTGAAGCACTGCTTTCCAGAGGTAGAGCAGATGCAGCAGCTAGCCGGAGGGCCGCAGCGGAACTTCTTCGTGTCACCTGAGCAACTACCGCCGCAGCTGCTGTCCCTGCAGCACCGCACGTCTATCGCCCAGGCCGGCTTGGCCAGCAGCAACGAAAGTCCTGACCCAATCGCGGCGGTGCGCCCGAGGCGCCTCAGGAACGAACGCCTGCTCTGCTTGGCGCCCAACTGACCGGATGTTTCCTGTTCCTGCATGGGGTTCACCCTTCTGTTTTCGAGGGCCATCTTCGACCACCCTCTAGCTTCCTTGTGGAGCTCTCGCTTGGGCTGTGTCTGTGTTCACCTCCTTCCGGAGCATCGACGCCAGACCTTGGATTTGTTGAGCCGAAATGGGGATGAGACGGTCTGCGACCACGCCACCGGGCTCGATCGCGAACGCCTGGGGCGCGGCGACGTTGTGGAAGGCGCGCGAGGCGGATCGATCGATTTGCCTAAAGAGCAGGCTGCCAGAAGGCACCCTGGGAACCACATCCCCTTGGTGGAGGACGATCAGCCGCACCGAATCGGGGAGCTCGAGGGCCTCGAGCTCGGGGGCAAGTTCCTCACACGGCTCGCACGAATCTTCTGTGAAAAGAATGACGCTTGGAGACGAAAGGAGACTCTCAGAGCCGACAATCTCCCCATCCATGCCCTGGACCCGGAAGGGCCGAACCCTCTCGCCCTGGCCCAAGCCCCCAAGGCCACCGAGCGCGCTCGAGGCGAGGCTGAGCTGAAACTCAGCGCGCTCCAACAGCCCCGACACCTCACGGAGGTGCCCGGTTACGACGACGGTCAGGGCGAGCAGCGCAACAGTCAAGCTTGCGAAGGCGATCATCCAAGGCCAGGTCATAGATCAGGCCTAGACCCTGAGGAAACTCTGGGCACGCTCGAGGCTCCGGTGCGCTCCCCAAAGCGCCACCACAGCCAGGGCAAGGGATACGGTCACAAGGGCGGCGAACCCGGTTCCGTTCGCCGCCGCGGAGCCCGGAGCAACGGCGTTGTCCAAGGCCAACGTTACCGGCCCCAACGCCGCCACAAGGAGCGCCGCCCCCGCGAGAACAGCGTTCTTCATGACGTGGGCCCAGGTAATCTCCTTGTACTTTCCGCCCATGCAGCCGCAATCGATCCTTCGCCCGCGCAGCAGGTTCAGGCCCACACCGAGGATGAAGACTCCGAGCATGGAGGCAAGTAAGAGGGCGGCGAGCCGAGTCGCGAGGCCGGCGAGGAGCGCGACCCCGGCCGCTATCTCCAGTGGCGGAAGCCACAACGCGATCACCCTGGGAAGAGATTCAGGGAGCAGCCGGTAGTTCTCAATCGCGTGCGCGAAACGATCCCGCTCGGGCAGCTTGGACAGACCCGCCGCCAAGAAAAGGAACCCCACTGTGAAGCGGCAGATCAAAGCAACCCAAGCGATCAACACCGCACATCCCCTTTGAGGTGAGCTTGCCGTCGAACCGAAACGTCCTTAACTATTCACTGAACATTTTACATACGGGTCTGTCAAGCTCGGACTCAGAGTTCGAAAGGAATCGCTGGGATCCAGCGCGAGAGCGACCAGAAGTCTGTGGTCAGTGGAGCAGGCCCATACCGACGACGCTGTGGTGGCCCGCCGCCTGGCCCTGCGCATTCTTCGTTGTCCAGTTACTCTTCGTTGTCCGGGCGCGGTTCCGTACCTGCAGGCTTCGTGGGCTTGGACGGGTCCGACGCCTACAGGAAGCTCCGTCGCCGCGGTTTCGAGGTTCGATTCGGCCTGAGATCCGTCGTTCGCAACGCAAGAACATCCTCGGGCATGTGACCCACCAAACATCGACCGACTCGTCACCCTGTATCGAGTGGCAAAGCGCACCAACAGGATCCCTGGTCGTCGATCTGTACACGGGCCCTTGCCGACTCGGTTGTAACCGAGCGCGTCGTAGTACCAGCCGCTCTCGGGGAAATCTGTCCAGTGGTCGCACGGCCCGGAGCTGCGCGGCAGCTCTTCAGCGACCCAGCCTTCCGTGGCCTTGTCGCCGGTTAGCTCTAGAGCTTCGGGAGCGGGTCGTAGCTGCCCGACCCGCCGCAGAGATTGCAACTCTCGGCACTGTTGCGTTCGTCGTAGTTGTCAACGTCGGTGTCTTCGTCGGTCGCGTACGAGTGTGATTCGTAACCCAGGTAGCCATGCTCGGCGTCGTTGTCATCCTTTCGATCTGGTTTTGTCTTTCCTCCGGGCGCGGTCGCAGCCGAAGGACCGACCGCGTCCCGGCTCAGACACGGGCACCGCCGCGAGAAACCGAGGTCTTGGATGCGATCGACAACCGCTTGGCGAACCACGTCTGGTATCGAGTCGATCGAGGTGGTCGAGGTCACGAAGGCGCGCGAGGGTTGGTTGCAGGAGTCGATCGTGCGGCGCTCGCCAGCTATGCAATGTCGTGGACCACTTTCGAGGCCGCCGCGCAGCCCGACCCCCCCGCACGAGAACATACGCCGAGCGCAAGCGAGGACCGTTATGGGGAGGATCTTTCACGCCGAAGCGGCCGGTGCTAGACAAAGCAGGCCATCGACCTGAACCCAGGTAAGTGGAAGTCGGCTACGTGGTTATGGGAGCACGAGTGTCAGGCTCCTAGATTGCAGGATGTCGCAACGGACGGAGGCCATCGATTGCAGCTGTCAGCCGTCACCTGGAGTTCCTGGAGCCAGGGATCAATCGCGCCCGTCTAGAGATCTGGCCACCGCTCGTTCCGGTACTTGAAGAGTTCGTTCCCCGACAGTTCATTCGTGGCATTTCCTTGCCGGACGAAGAATCGGTTCAGTGCGTTATCAGAAAGGAACATCGGTTCCGGTGACGGAGGAACATCCACCCGGCAGACCGTCTTTCCATCCACCTCCACAAAGGTGACTTTCAACCTGCCAGGTATTAACTGGTCGATCCGCTCCTTCACGAAGTCGGTTACCCAGAGAGCAAACCCATCCCGGTCTCCATTCTTTACGTACTTGTAATCGCTCTCAATCCCCAGAATTGCCCCATCGTCACTAACGCCGATCAGGAGCGTTCCCCCTTCTTTAGAGTTCGCGAACGCCGTCAGAGTTTTTCCTATCGCCTTCTCGATTTCTGGATCCTTCTTGTCCGTGTGCAAGTTGGTTCGCGCGGTCGATTTGAATTCCACAGCCGACGTTTCGTGGTTCGCGATAAGGCTTCGGAGCTGATTCACAGCGTCCTCAAGGTCCACAAACGGATACGGTGGAGTCTGGACGGACTTCGAATCGGCTGCTCCTTCTACACTCCACAGCTGATCGGCCACCTGCGCCAACCATTGCTGCCTCGCATCGATCTCACTAGGCCCCCAGTGGTCTTCCGTCTGAAGAAGCGATGTCATCCGAATCGCCGAGCCCGGATCCCCCGAATAGATCTTCTTCTTGGCGTCGAAAGACGAATCGCGTGCTTCCCGATTCAGTTTCTCCGCCAGGAGAGTCAGGTTGCCCCACCGCGACACGGCCTCTCCGTGCTTTTCAACCGCGTTATCTCCAAGCGCTTCCAGCCACGGTTGAGAGAGATTTTGCGGCATTATGTGCTCGATATGAACCTTTGAAGGCGACTTCAGGTTCCACTCCAACCCCGGGGACAGAGCCTCCTCGATCCTTCGAAGCGTGTATCTCGCCACATACTGTGTACCCATTCGCTTTGTCCTGAAGTAGCCCAAAAACTCCGCGCTCGAGGGCATCGAGTCCACTAGCTTCTTTAAGGCCTCGTCGAAGCCTGCGGCTCCCTTGTCGACAAAAGTGCTGCCGGCCTCCTGGAACATTGATTCGAGCTGCTGAGCATTCTTGCTTGTGATTGTCGTCCACCGGTAGGCAAGCGCTTCTGCTAGTCGGCCGATTCGTACGAAGTCTTCCGGCTGGTCTCGCAATGCGTAGCGGGCGGGAAGCAATACCACGTACGTCATGGGCACACGAAGATCGTTCACATCTTCGAGAACATCTCGCACAGCGGGCTCTCCGATTAGAGACGGTTGCTCAAACTCGCCGTAGTAACGAGCCATGGTCTTGAGATGCGTGAGCATGCTCTCGGCCGTCGACTTAGCGAGCTTCTCCTTGAACAGCTTGAAGACGCGGTCCATTTGGACCTTCGGGTAGTACATCAACAGGAAATAGCGCAGAAACCTGCCGATGTCGGCTCCGCGCAGCAGATCCACAAGCTCGGTCCACTCCTGAGCCGCTTCTGACACCTTTTCCTTGCCGTTCTCACTTTCGATGCGCGACAGCAAGTGGCTCTTGATCAGATCGGCCGCGCCTAACTGCAAACCCCGATCGTTAAGAGTCTCGAACAGCAGGAACGCGTCGTCGACGCTGCCAACTCGAATCACTACGAACAGCAAACGTTGACTGAGCTTGGTTTCAAGTGCCAATAGTCGCTCTTCTCGCTCGCCGCCTTGGGTCTCCCCAAGATAATCGTCATGAAGCAACTTCTGAAGGCGCTGGGCGTTTGCAAATAGAAAGTCGTTCTTGACCTGAACGTCCTTTGGAAGACTCGACTTCTCGGCCCACTCCTTACGCTCTTGCTCGCCTCTAGGCAACAAGACGAACTCACGGAACACGTGTCTGTTCACCTCGCCCAGACGCATCTTGAAACGACCGTCCCCTGGGGTGTAGGCGTCAGCCGTCAGCAATTGCTGGGGACGGCCGGTGTACTTGGATCCAAGTCGCTCATATTCATCGCGGATCAAACCGAGCAGCACCATGAATGTGGTCAAGCGTTGCTGTCCATCGATAACCTGCGGACCGAGTTTGGTCTCTTCGTTGAGAACGATCGAGCCCATGAAGTGCTCAGAGCTGAGGTGGGTCGTCAAGTCCTCCCACAGTTGGTCGACTTCCTCGGTCGTCCATGAATAAGGGCGCTGATAGAGAGGCACGACGAACTGTTCTTCGGGCGTCGATAGCAGCGACGCCAAGGTCTTCTCAGATACGTCGAGCTTCATCCATCTCCCCGCTCGTCCAGGTCACCAGGCCAACAGTGAAAGCCTATCCCAGCCGTGGGATCAACTGGCCCGCGACTCCGGGTCTCAGCGCCGGAGGTTGGCGAATGGCAACCCCCCCGGCTTCGGCGAACTCGTTAGGAGGGCTGCTTCCGCCTCCAGAGCGGTTTCCCGTTCGTTGCATGGCTTCCTGTGCGGCAACTCTTCTGCGATCCAAGCTTCTGCCGCCTTGTCATCCGTTAGCTCGAGGAGTCTCGGCAGCGGGTCATAGCTACCGGACCCGCCGCAGAGTTCGCATCCATCGACGCTGTTGCGAACGTCATAGTCGTCAACGTCGTCTACGTGTTCTGCTTCTCCTCGGCCGGAGTGCCTTTCACTTCAGCCGACTGAAACTGGAGATCCGGACCCACGTGGGTCACCTGAATCTCGACGCTCTGACGCAAGTTCTTCCGAACGACGTCGGTCTCTAACGAGCTGCGGCGCCGTTCGGCGGAACCCAACCCAAACCTCTCCTCTTGCTTTCGCCCGCTTGAGGTCGCACGCCCGAAGGGAACGACCGAGAGCGGAACTCTCCGTCGTTGTCCTGCCACTTGCGCTGGACGAGCTTGCCGGCCACGAAGATCCGCATCCCCACTGCCTCCGTCTTCGGTCGGTCTCCGATCATCCGCACGACATCGGTCCTTCGGCTGCAATACCGTGCGGCGGGCAAGGCGCTCCGCGCTGTTGTTCGGGATTGTGCACTCGGAGCTGCGACCTCGACGGCAAGATCCTCTACACCGCGAGAAGAGCCCGGCCAAGGCCGGGCTCTGGGAGAACGCTTGTCTAAGCGCTCTGCTTCTCGGGGCTCGCCTTCTCGACCTGAGCCGTTGCGAACTGAAGGTCCGGTCCGACGTGTTGAACCTGGATCTCCACGACCGTGCGCTTCTGACCCTCGGTCTCGAAGGACCTCTCGATCAGCTTTCCGACAACGAGAACACGATCGCCCTTGTGGAGAGACCGGGCTGCGTTCTCGGCGGCTGAGCGCCATGCCGTGCAGCGGAAGAACCCGTCGTTGACATCCTGCCACTCGCCGTTGTGCTTGGAGCGGTGGCTGACCGCGACGGTGAAGCCTGCGAGGGCGGCACCACTCTGGGTGTAGCGGAGCTGTGGATCGTCGGTGATGTTTCCGACTAGAGCGACCTGGTTCATCACTACCTCTCTTCCTGGGCGCTTCTTGGCTGCGCCCGAAGCCGTTCCGACGCATCCGGTCAAAGGGACGCGATCGCGCCGTCGTCAACGGACGCCGCAGGCGACCCGAGCATCCATGGACGCGCAGGGTTCGCCGTTGACGTAAGGCGTAACGGCCCTACGGTGGCGTCGTAAGGAATGGCTGCTTTCGGGGGCAGCTGCGCCCAGCGAGGTGGAGCGAACCGGACCGCTAGTCCGCCTACCATCAGCCAATGGACGAGGAACAACTCCAGGGCGGCAACACCCACCCTGCGATCGCGCGCCTCGGCAACACGGTGCGTCGTCCAACGGGTCCCTGGACACCAGGGATACACGCGCTTCTACGCCACCTAGAAAGCAGGGACTTCGGTGGCTCGCCTCGCGTCCTTGGAATCGACGAAGAGGGCCGGGAGATTCTCTCCTTCGTCCCTGGTGACGTTGTCTATCCCGACCACATGGATCTGGTGACGACCGATGAGGGCTTGACCGCCGTCGCCCGATTGATCCGCACATTCCACGACGCGGTCATGGATTTCGATTCGTCTCCCAGGTATCTGTGGTCCGACCGAGGCAGTAGCGGCGACCCTTCAGAAGAACTCATCTGTCATAACGATCTCGCACCTTGGAACCTCGTACACACGCCTGACAACAAGTTCGTGTTTATCGATTGGGACCTGGCCGCCCCCGGTCCTCGTTCGTGGGAGCTTTCATGGTCACTCCTGACGTTCATCCCTCTGATGCCAAGCGATGAGTCAGATGATTCAACGATCAGCCGTCGCCTCGCATTGTTCAGAGAGGTCTACGGCAGCGCGTTCCTTAGGCCCAACGTGATTGATGTCGCTATAGCTCGATGCAAACGGGAGGCGCACCTAATAACAACTCTCGGGCAGAGGGGCGAACCGCCCTACGATCGACTATTGGCCGACGGACACTTCGACATTTGGTCCCGCGCCGCCGATCATCTCGTACGCCACCGTCACCACTGGAAGCGCGCACTCGCCTAGCATTCCCCGACGTCTGCCGACCGAGGTCGCAGCGCAGCGCAGCGCGAACGACCGAGGACGGTCGAGAGTCCAGCGTGGGTTGCGTGAAAGAGTTAGCGGACTACGGTTGCGTCAGCAGGAATGGCTGATCTCGGCGCGCAGCAGCGCCCCAGGTAGGTAGAACCAGAGTTTCGACAACACCTAATCCGGCGTAGCCCGCCTAGTCCTTGCGGCGCGCCTTGATGACGCTGTCGCTCATCTTCCCGAGTTCGCCATCGGCTCCTACTGCGGGTCGTTCACGGACCTCACGGGCATTGAGTACCCACCCGTCATCGTGTAGCCCGATAGCCGTCGCGGTCTCGGTCGCATCTACAAACATGCCCTCTACGTGAGGATGTCCCGCCCAAGACGGAGGCGCTGCGTGTCCGACGACCAGCAGCGTGCCGCCCGGTGCCACAGCTTCAGCAGCCCTGGACAGGATCTCGTCGCGAGGGAAATCTATCGGCGACTGCAGGAACTGAGCACTAACAAGGTCGTACGTCCCGCCAGGAAATGACAGCGCTAGGTCGTGCCACTCCCAAACGATTTGCTCAAACAAGCCAGCCACCTCAGCGGCTCGAGCAGCGCGTTCCAGTGCTGTGCGAGATACATCGACCCCCGTCACATGCCAACCCCGGCCCGCGAGCCACAGTGCGTCCGCCCCTTCTCCACATCCCAGGTCCAGGGCCGATCCAGGGATCAGGTCAGAGACCTCTTCTAGGAGCACGGCGTTCGGTCGCCCGCTCCACGCTTGCGGTCGACGAAGGTAGTAGTGCTCCCAGAACGAAACCGTCGGGTCTTGTTGGGGTGCGCTCATCAGGACGCCGTTGCCGGTTCTAGGACAGCGGCGTCAGTGACTAAATCGTGAACGACCGCTTTGGCGGCCGTCGAACCAGCGGCGATCGCAGATGCGACGGAAGGAGCGAAGTGAAGACCGAGGTCTCCTGCCGCGAAAACACCGGCGACATTGGTGCGATACATGGGATCGACCGTCAGTGGCCCAAGCCCCAGCTCAGCCGAGTTGATACCCAACTGCGCAGCTAGGTCGGATCGTTGTTGCAGGCTGGCCGGCACGAGCAAGCCTTCGCAACGGCGATGGGTCCCGTCGATGAACACGACCGCCTCCAACGAAGTCCCTGGCCCACGGAGCTCCCGAATGACGCGCTTGTCTACGGCGACGCCTGCTTCCTCCAGGCGACCGATCTCTTCGGGCCCGAGGTCGAACGACCCATTAGCGAACAACGTCACATCGTCACTCCACCGCTGGAGCAAGAGCGCCCTGTCCACATCTCCCTCGAGCACGCCGAGTGGGCGGTCTCGCAACTCCCACGCGTGACAGAACGGGCAGTGGAAGACCGACCGCCCCCAACGCTCCGTGACGCCAGGGAGATCTGGCGGCACGTAATCGACGCCAGTCGCTAGCAGCACACGCCGCGCGCTCACCCGCGAGCCGTCATCGAGTTGCAGTGCGAAGGTTCCGTTTCCAACACTCCCCGCGACGACGGTGCCCCGGCGCACGGTCACCGTCGGATAAGCAGCGAGCTCCTCCCACCCGGCTCGGTATAGTTCTGCCGGCGGCCGACCGTCGTAGCCGAGAAGTCCCCCGATTCCTGCCGCGACACGATTGCTCTGTGCAGCGGAGTCAACGACAAGGGTGTGAAGGCGAGCGCGACCCAGAGTCAACGCGGCGCTCAATCCGGCCGCGCCCCCTCCTACAACGACGCAGTCCCACGTCCCTACAACGACGCAGTCCCACGTCTCATCGGTGGGAGCGGACTCCGACTTGAGGGGAACCACGACCCGAGGTCCGTCAACACCGACCTCGCCAGACGAGAGCACTTGGCCCCCTCGTCGCACTGCCCTCTCGAGGCCCTGCCGAGGACCGCGCACAAAGACATACACGAACAGCAATCCCATCGCGGCGACACCGACCCACATCGAGCGCGCCCAGCCCTCCACGAACGCGTTCTGAGCAGCGCTGATCAGTTGCTGAGCCTGCTGGCCTGCCTGCGGCGCCACCCCCAGCGCCGTCGCGATTCCTCCGCGCGCGATATCTGCGATTGAGTCAGGAAAGGCCGATAGATGTGGAGTGATGGCTCCCCGATAGCCGGATGAAAGCAGGGCACCGAGCAGGGCGACGCCAAGGGCGCTACCGAATTCGCGCGTCGAGTCGTTGAGAGCTGAAGCCACGCCTTGCTTTTCCGTCGGCAAAGAACGGGTGATCGCCTCCGTGGACGGAGTCATGGTCAGGCCCATGCCGAGCCCGATGACGAGCATCCCAGGCAGCACCGAGACATAGCCGCCAACCACGGAGACGGACGAAGCCATCACCACCAAGCCGACGGCGGCGACTCCGATTCCCGCCAGCATCGAGGCCCTCATCCCCAGCCGCTTGACGAGTCTGGGCGCTAGGGCCGACGCAACCATCATCACGAGCGCCATCGGCAAGAGGGCCAAGGTTGACCGTACGGCCGACCAACCGAGCACACCCTGAAAGAACGGAAACAGCACGATGAATATCCCCGCTAAGACGCCGAAGTGGAACAGCAGTGAAAGCGAGCCGCTCGCGAGTCGGCGGTCGACGAAGATCCGGACGTCGAAAAGTGGTGCTCGCTGACGAAGCTCCCAGCCCACGAAACCGATCGTGGCTATAACACCGCCCACCAGAGCGACCAAGGTCAGCAGATCGGTCCATCCATGTTCGGGTCCCTCGTGGATGGCGAACACAAGGGCGCCGACACCGACCATCGATAGGAGCGAGCCCCCGAGGTCGAATGGGTCCTTGCTGTCCTCGCGGGAGTTCGGCACAGATCGCACCGACGTGATGAAAGCCCCTGCGATGAGCGCGAAAGGTAGCGCGAACAACCATCGCCAACTCACCAGATCCACCAACGCCGCCGAGGCAAACATGCCGATCAAGCCGCCCCCGCCGGCGACGCCGGACCAGATCCCGATCGCCTGTGAACGCTCGTCGTCAGGGAAAGAAGACGTGATCACCGAAAGCGTGACCGGCATGATCATCGCCGCTCCGACGCCGGCAAGCACCCGAGTGACAATCATGAACGTTGCCGACGGCGCGAGTCCTCCTCCCAACGTCGCGATCCCGAAGAGCACGAGGCCGGTCAGAAGCACCGGCTTACGACCCCATCGATCACCGACGGCACCGATGGGCATCAGCAGCGCTGCGAGAGCAACGGTGTAGGCGTTGATGAACCACAAAACAGTGCTCTGGGATGCGTCGAAGGCTCGAGCGAGCTCCTGCTGCGCAACGTTGAGCCCAGACACCGACGCGATAACCGCCATAAGCGCGCGGTACATGCGGCGATCAGAATGAGCCGTCTGCGGCGCGGGTCGTTGATGGTGGGAGAGCTGGCGAGGTGGAAGTCGCTTGAAGTTGTCATGAAACCAAGATGACATCCACCACCGAATATGCCAATATCATTTGCCAGAATGGCAAACCAAACCCAGGAGCCCGTGGAGGCTCGCGCACGCCGCCGCCTCCGGGAGATTCGCACCGAGTTGGGCCTCACTCTTCAGCAGATCGCGGACCGGGCGCATATCGATGTCTCCACCCTCAGCCGGCTCGAGTCGGGGAAGAGACGGCTGACCCTTGACCACCTACCGGGGTTGGCTGCTGCTTTGGGCGTCACGCTGGAGGAACTTGTGGGACCCTCGGTCCCTCGAGACCCCCGCGTTCGGAGTCGTTCGCGCACCTGCGACGGGATGACACTGTGGCCGCTCACCCACCGCGGTCCAAGCGGAGGACTCGGCGCCTATCGCATCCAGATCGATCCCGGACGGAACAGCCCACCAGCCCAGCTCCCAGTTCACGACGGAGAAGACTGGCTCTACGTGCTAGACGGTCGGCTTCGCCTAGTTCTCGGTGACGAGGATCTCTCTGTCGAGCCGGGTGAAGTCGTTCAGTTCAGCACTCGCACTCCACATTGGTTCGGGGCACTCGACGGACCGGTCACGGTCATCGCGATTCTTGGCGCTCAAGGAGAGCGCACACATCTCCATCGCTGACGGCTATCGAGGCTCTCGCTAGCTCCGGCCGAGGCCGCAGCGCAGCGTAGCGAGAACGACCGAGCGTCGGTTCTCACGCGCAGCGTGCGGTTGCGTGGAGGAGCGGCGCGCCTGACGTGGGCGTCGTCACAGAACGGCAGCCGGTGGAGCCGGAATGGTGAGTATGAAGCCGTGTTGGTTAAGAAACGACTTAACAGCACCCGAGCGGGCACGGCAAGCGCAGCGGCGAGACATAGACTGTCATCGAATGACGTACATCTTCCTTCTTCGAAATGACGCTAGCGCCGCCAGGAATATGCTTCTTTCCGGCACGAAAGGCGCTGTGGCGCAGGCGGAACTACTTCGAAGGCTTGGAGCGACAGAAGTGAAGCAGTTCGCCGTCACAGGGCGATTCGATGCCGTGGTCATTGCGGATTTGCCTTCACAACAAGCGGCTCTGGCCTTCTCACTCGGCGCTACCAGCGAAGGACAATATGTGGAACTCTTGCCAGCCCATTCAGCGGAAGACGTTGATGAGGCTAGGAGGCTTGCAGAGGAAGCCGTCGCCTTGCCAGACTCTTACGTTCAGCATGATGGGTGATTCCTACGAATCCACGATTTACCATTCCGCCAAGATCGCAAACATCGTTTCAGTGGAACATCCCGACAGGTCCCACGCTAGCCGATCGTTCTGCTGCGATTGGCCTCTTGATGCAGCGAACCCTTAAGCAAACAATAGATCATCCGCCGATGCCTCCACCCCTCAACCCCTCAGCTCAGCAGATCGCAGTAGCTCTGGGGGCAGACCGAGCATATGCCTCAATTGGTCTGGCAAATGGCAGCTCCTCTTTGCAACCGAGGTTCTCCTGGTCCTCTCAAGTCACGAATCCTCTTCCCAGCATCTCTCTTCCCGGCGTTACTGCTTATGTTCCCCGACAAACGGAAGCGAGCGGCGGTGGGGGCGAAGAGGAGTGGAAACGCACCGCGTCACAGCAAAAGTTGGGCAAGGCGGTTGACAATGCAATCCTGGCTGGCTGGACCGCCGCTGGCTACCTCGACTTTGTCAAGCACAGTACCTTCCCGTGGTGGTGGGGGAAGGTCGTTAATGGCTGGCCAGACATCGATGCCGCCCTGCGCAGGGATATGAAGGCAATGCATCAGTCATCACTTCCCGACGGCATCAAAACCCTGGCTATAGCGAACATGAACCAAGCATGGGCCTGGGCCAACGAGGCTTACGTCGGGAAAAGTCAACGCTCCTTCTAATAGGCGGCGGGCTTGGGGGTTGGTCACGATTCACTCACTGACCCAAACTTCTTCCATGTCAGCCATCTCCTCATCCCCAAGTCCCTGAAGGATCTGTTTCGCACACGCGATAGAACGCTCCGCTGACTCCTTGACCACATCGCTGGAGCTGCCTGACCAACGAGCCACGTAAGCGAAGCTGTAGTTGCCGGTGTCGATACCGAGCGCATCGCAGATGATGTAGGCGACCGACTCGACCTCGACCTCCTGGATCTCCCGTGTGCGGACGACGTCGTCGCCATGCAGCAGGGCGTGGCCAAGCTCGTGGACCAGCGTCTTCACGGCCTGAGCCGGTGGGACATCCGGACGCACTGCGATCTGCTTCTTGAGGAAGTCGCAGTAGCCGTTCTCGGTTCGCTTCTGATCGCGGATCACCTCGAAACCGATCGCGTTCGCTTGGAGAACGAGCGCGTCCCAGATGCCCTCGGGAGCGTCACCGTCGAGGAGCTTGGGACGGACCGCGTCGAGGTCGGGAAGTTCCTCGCCTGCTGTCTGAGAGATGTCGAAGACGTACACGACCCGAAAGCCTCGGATGGAGAATCCGTCTGCGGTCGGTCGTCCTTCGGACGCTGCGACCTTGACGGCAGAAGCAGAACTGGCTTCGGTATCGCTGTCGCCATCGGGGGACGCAGCCGAAGGACCGTTCTCCGGTGGAGCGGTGCGATATTTGCACGGAGCGAAGATTCCGATGCCCTTCTCGCCCTTCTTGACGAAGCGGCCTAGCGACTTCCACTTGTGGAAGCCAGCCACCAGCGTCGCGTCGGGTCGCTGGCAGAAGATCATGAGGTGGTTGTTGAAGCTGTAACGGTGGAAGTTCGACGCGACCTTCAGCATCCTTTGCCAATCCTCACCACTCACTATCGACTCAACCGCGTCCGTCAGACGTTTGTGGGCCTGGTTGAGTGCTTCGGTTGACTTCGACATCGCGTAGCTCCTTCGCTTGGCGGCTTTCGAAGCCACACGAGCGCCGGTTACGCGCCGGGGTCAGGGGTGAAATCCCGAAGGGACGTGAGCGCAGCGAGCGCCCTTGACGCCGGAGCGCCGGTGCTAAGAGAGATAAGAGCCGCCGAGCAGGAGCGGTGCTAAGAGAGAACAGGCCGCGAAGCTGGGAAGCATCTCAGGCTGGAACCCGGGGCAGGCGAGTAACGTCTAAAGAACCATGAAGACGTTCGTTCCAGCCGTCGCCCTCAGCTTCCTCGCCCTCGCGCCATGTACAACAGGCCAAGAGCGATCCGCTGCGCCAGCACGTCGTGAGACGCTGAGCCCCGAGCCCTCTGACGCCCAGGTGGCCCACGATCCAGGGATCCTGATAATCGAGCGGAAGCTTCCCGAAGGGCCTGTGTTCATCGAAGGCTCGGCGGCGTTTGCCAGAGTCATGGACGCTTCAGCGGATGTCGTGCTCGAAGGGTTCTTCGACGTCCCAGCAGTGCCAGGCGGTGAGGCGAACTTTCCGAATCGACTCAAAGCGGAACTGCCACCGGGCGAGTATCGCCTGACGATTTACCAGCGCCCCTGTGACCCCAGCGCTTGTTCCGGTGGCGATCCTGAGACGTGGGCTGACCGCACGCTAAGGTGCGGAACCCGGTTGAGCCTCTCGCCTAGACAGATCTTCACAGCAACCGCGGTGGTGCAAGCCGGCGGCTGCCAGCTCGAACAACGATCCGAACTCGGACAACTCGAAGGCCAAGGGAACTTCCGCCGAGGTCGCAGCCCGAAGGGACCGACCGCTGGCGGATTGGTGAAGCATCCGCTTCCAGTCGTTCCGGGGACGATCTCGGCAACGGCATCTTGAAGCTTGTCGTGCGCCCTGCGGAGAGTGTCGTTCATCACGCTCCCTCCCCACGGCTCTGCATCTCGACGAACAGCTCGACGAGGGTGTGGAGGTCGTCGAGGCGTCGTAAGAAAAGCAGATAGGTGATCTGCTCGATGACCTCGAGGGGGTTGGAGATACCTCCAGACCAGAAGGCGTTCCAGATCTGATCGATCTTGCTCCGTAGTTCTCCAGTCAGCACCGCTCTCCCCCTCCGCGTCCCTTTTGGTGGGTCCATCCTAGACAGAGGGTGGCTGGGACCTGCGCAGACAGCCGCGATCGTTTGGAAAGGGAGGTCTTCAAAGGCACTTCCCAGGGAGCTGTTGAGGTGCCTTCCCATTCGCCGGCCAGCGCCGTTACCTCGTAGCCGAGAGCCTAGGAGCCTGCTGATTTTCTTGCCGTAAAGGCTCGCGATCGGCGCGTGTCATCAGGTTGAATGACACCAACGTCATTCACTTCCCTGGAGGCGCGGATGCTGGGAACGGTCGACCATCAGACGGAGTTGCTGGACGCAGATCAGCTTTGCGGACATCTGATTCCCGAGGACTCGATCCACCGCAAGCTCGCCGTGCTCGGCGACAAGCTGTTCTCGGACCGGGACTTCGCCGACCTCTATGACCGGGCGCGCGGCCGCCACTCAGTGCCGCCGTCGCTTGTCGCCAAGGTCATGCTGTTGCAGTCGCTCGAGGGCACCTCGGACCGCGAGACGGTCGACAGGGTGCGGCGCGACATCGGCTGGAAGGTCGCCCTCGGACTGTCGTTGCAAGACGACGGCTTCCACCCCACCGTGCTCACCTATTTCCGCGAGCGGCTGCGCAAGTCGGACGAGCCGCGCAGGATCTTCGACCGCTTCAAGCAGGTCGCGACCGAGGCCGGGTTGCTCACCACACGTGGCGTCCGGGTGCTCGATTCGACCCCGGTGTTGTCGGCGGTGCAGACCCAGGACACCGTTTCGCTCATCAAGGGCGCCCTCCGCCGCCTGCTCACCCTGCTGGCCAGGACGAATGCCGCCACCAAGGCGGCGATCGAGTCCGCCCTTAGCCGCGACGACTATGCGCACCGCGGCAAGCCGGCGATCGACTGGGATGACGAGGCCTCTCGCTCGATGCTCGTCGACGAGCTCGTGCGCGACGCCCTCGCCGCGCTCGGGGCATTAGAGGGCAAGGAGGTTTCGGGTGAGGTCGCAGACGCGGCCGAGTTGCTCGCGACGGTTGCCGGCCAGGACGTCTACCAAGATGACGACGGCAACTTTCGCATCCGAAAAGGAGTGGCCAAAGACCGGGTCATCTCGGTCGTCGACCCCGATGCCCGCCACGGCCACAAGTCCAAGAGCCGCCACTTCGACGGCTACCAGGCCCACGTCGCGGTCGATCCCGAAACCGAGCTGGTCACCGAGATCGAAGTCGCGCCCGCAAGCACCCATGAAGCGGAGCTCTCAAGGGACCTGTTGCCTGAGCTCAATGAAGACCATGCCGAGGTCACGGTGGTCGCGGATTCTGCCTACGGTTCGGGCGCGAACTTGAAGACCTTGCAAGATGCCGGTGCGAGCACGGTCATCAAGACGCAGCGCGACAAGAACTCGTGGGGCGGGTTTCCCAAGAGCGCGTTCCAGATCGACCTCGATGCAAGGATCGCGACCTGTCCTGCCGGGGTGACGACCAACAACTACATCTCGCACAAAGATGGAGGCGGCGCCTTTCGCTTTCCGACAGAGGCGTGCGCATCGTGCGCACTGCGCAGTCAATGCACCTCGGCGCTATCAAGAGGGCGGTCGATCACCTTCGGGCCGCACGAACAATTGCTCTCCGAAACCCGAGTTTTTCAGCAGACAAAGGAGTTCAAGGCGATCTACAACACCAAGCGTCCGACCGTCGAACGGGTGATCTATCGCATGGTGCGCAACGGCGGCAGGAAGGCCCGATATCGCGGCCGCGTCAAGGTCGGCGAGCAGATCAGGTTGAAGGCAGCGGCAGAGAACATCGTCCGCATGCTGCGGCTCGGACTGGTTTGGACAGCCGACACCCGATGGGCGCTCGCCTGATCGCCTCATTCTTCGGCGCGCCCAGGCTCCAAACGACGATTCCTAGCCTCAACCGTCATCGGCCCCGCCTATCGGCCAGAATTACGGGCGTGATACCGCGTTCTTCAGCAGGCTCCTAG
>JACDBF010000172.1 GCA_013695055.1 Actinomycetota bacterium | reverse complement strand
CGTCGTCGACAACTCGGCGGCGTGGCGTGCCGATCCCGACGTGCCCTTGGTGGTCCCAGAGGTCAACCCCGAGCTGGCGACCGACCCCCCGAAGGGAATCATCGCGAGCCCGAACTGCACGATGCTCGCCATCGTCCTGCCCCTGGCGGCGCTGCACCGCGCATTCGGGCTCGAAGGCGTCGTCATGTCCTCTTACCAATCCGCGTCGGGGGCCGGCAAGGCGGGCGCCGACGAGCTGTGGGACCAGATGCAGATGGCCGCCAAGGACCCGGAAGCAGTGGTCGAGGGAACGGCCCGAGACATCCTCAAGCCCGGCAAGGCGTTTACCCATCCCCTGGCGCTCAACGTCATCCCGCAGATCGGTTCGGCGCGCGCCAATGGCTACACGGGCGAGGAGGTGAAGGTCGGGGACGAGACCCGCAAGGTCCTCCGTTTGCCCGACTTGCCGGTAACTGCGACCTGCGTGCGCGTGCCCACCATGGTGGGTCATGGGGTGTCCGTGCATGCCCGCTTCAAGCGTCCGGTGTCGGCCGACGAGGCGCGCTCCATCCTTGAGGAGGCCTCCGGCGTAGAGGTGCTCGACGACCCGGCGGCCGGGATCTACCCCACGCCCCAGCTAGCCGCCGGCCGCGATCCCTGCTACGTGGGCCGCATCAGGGCCAACCTTCACGATGCTCAGGCCCTCGATTTCTTCAGCGTGGCCGATAACCTCCGCAAAGGAGCGGCGCTCAACACCGTTCAGATAGCCGAGCTACTGATCTAGGCGACTATCCGGCCCCTCGCTCCCCGGCCCCCCCGCCCATCGAGCGGGTGATGAGTGGCGCTATGCGCCATCTGCCACCCACTCGGCAAGCCCCCCCTTCTTGAGCGGGTGATGAGTGGCGCTATGCGCCATCTGCCACCCACTCGGCGATGGGGTTGTTGGTCGGGAAGGGGGGACTTGAACCCCCGACCTCGGCGTCCCGAACGCCGCGCGCTACCAAGCTGCGCCACTTCCCGTCGCCCCAAGCATCCCACAACCCATAATCGGCCCGATAGCGGCTCCAGGTACTGCGTTCACCCGAAGTTCATGAACAGGATGCCGGTCGTATACATGCTCTGTTTACCCTCAGACCGGCAGTAAGAGGGCTCGTTCCGAGCCTTCTAGGGGCCCATCAGATGGCCATGTCCAAGGAGGAGCTATTCGCATGACGAGACTGCGCGACAAGGCCTTATGGAAGGTCCTGCTCGTGACCATGGCTTTTGCCCTGATGACCGCCGCGTGCGGCGGAGATAATGGGGGTTCAAGCGGTGGCAGCGGCAGCGGTAGTACCGATCAGCCTCTGTCCGGCGAGATAACCGCGTCCGGCTCCTCCACGGTCGAGCCGATCACCAGCACGATAGCCCAGCTGTTCTCTCAAGAGAATCCCGACGTAGCCATCTCCGTCGACGGCCCCGGCACCGGCGACGGCTTCGCCCTGTTCTGTGAGGGCAAGACCGACATTTCGGACGCGTCCCGGCCCATCGAAGCAGAAGAGCAGAAGCTGTGCAAGAAGGGTGGCATCGACTACATCGAGCTGAAGGTCGCCATCGACGGCATCTCGGTGCTAACGAGCAAGGACAACACCGAGATCGATTGCCTCGACTTTAAGGACCTCTACGCGCTGCTGGGGCCTGAGTCCGAGGGCTTCGAGAACTGGTCCGACGCCGACGTTCTGGGCGAAGAGATCGGTGCGGGCCACGTGCCCTATCCGGACGTGCCTCTCGAGATCACGGCTCCAGGAGAAGAGTCGGGCACCTATGACTCCTTCGGAGAGCTCGTCCTCGAGTCCATCGCTTACGAGGATCAGGGCATCAAGGAAGACGCTCCGGTAATTCGGCCCGACTATCAGTCCTCGGCCAACGACAACGTCATCATCCAGGGCGTCGCGGGAAACGAGACGTCGCTGGGCTGGGTGGGCTACGCCTTCTACACCGAGAACGCCGACAAGGTGCGGGCGATCCCCGTAGCGGAAGAGGGCGATGACTGCATCGAGCCGACCGAGGAGACCATCGCGGCCGGCGAGTATCCCATTGCGCGTGACCTCTACTTCTACGTGAATGCCGCCAACGCCGAAGAGAACGAGGCTTTGACCGCCTTCGTCGACTACTACCTCACCGAAGAGAACCTTTCTACCGCCGTGCAGGAAACCGGTTACGTCGAGGTGCCTGCCGACGTCGTCCAGGAAACCATCACGGTCTGGGAAGACAAGGAAACCGGCACCCGAGACGGGTAGACAAAACGGTCGAGCGCTGCGAATGTTGAGGGCCGGTCAGGTGGCGGGCCCTCAACATTCTGACTTTTCAACGCCAACTCTTTAGGAGAAGGAGAGCGACAGCCCCAATGGCGCAAGCTGAGCGCCCACCCTCTGGCCTCTCGCTGACCGATTTGGCGGGAAGTCCCGCCCGCAGGCGAAAAGAGAGCTTGGTAGCGCGCGCTTTCTTCGGCATCGCTGCGGTCTCGATCGTGATCAGTTTGCTGATCGTCGTTTCATTGATCGGCAAGGCTTTTACCTTTCTCGGGCAAGTGGACTTGGCGAGCTTGTGGTCCGAGGGCTGGTTCCCGCGACGCTCGTTGTTCGACGTCCGCACCGTCGTTGCCGGCACCCTGGTAGTCACCCTGATCGCCATGCTGGTGGCCACCCCGTTGGGTCTGGGCGCGGCCATTTATCTATCCGAGTATGCCAAGCCGCGACTGCGCCGCACGCTCAAACCCATCCTCGAGATCCTCGCCGGTATTCCAAGCATCGTTCTTGGCGTCTTTGCCCTCAACTTCTTGAACCCCGAGGTCGTCGACCGCTTCTTGTGCGGAGATGCGTCCTTCTTCAACCTGGGCGGAGCCGGCCTCGGAGTGGGCGTACTGGTAACTCCTCTGGTCGCCTCGATTGCCGAAGACTCGATGCGGGCCGTGCCCATGTCCTTGCGGGAGGGAGCCTTTGGTCTCGGCGCTCGCAAACGAAGCACGACCCTCAACGTGGTCTTTCCGGCCGCGATCTCTGGGATCGTTGCGGCCTTGATCGTGGGTGCATCGCGCGCCATCGGCGAGACCATGGTTGTCGCCTTGGCGGGTGGGGCGACCGGCGGAGCGTTGTTCTCGATAGACCATTGCCAGCAGGGGCAAACAATGACAGGCGCGATAGCGGCACTGGCAATCGGCGGGGATCAGGTAAAGGGCAGCGTTGCAGCGGTCAACAGTCTTTTCTTTGTGGGGCTTCTGCTCTTTCTCATGACGCTGGCCCTGAACATTGCTGGCGGACGCTTCGTCAGACGAGTGAGGCAAAAGTACTAATGGCCACGCGCGCAGGCAAACTCACGACAGCAGATGTCGTCCGCCGAAATCTTCACAAGAAGACCTTCGACGCCCGCAGCTTAGCGTTCGAGGCGGCTCTCATCCTCATGCTGCTGTTATCTCTCGCCATCCTCATCACTCTGCTGGCGGACGTCGCCCGCACCGGGCTGGAGGTGCTCTCGGAGCGCGGCACGGATTTCGTGCAAACGGGTCTATCGCCTATCGCATCGCGTGCCGGGGTGTTCCAGGGAATCGTCGGGTCTTTCCTGATGATGGCCTTCGTCGGGCTCATTGCGTTTCCCATGGGCATCGGCGCAGCGGTGTACCTGGAGGAGTATGCAACGGACAATCGGCTGACCCGGATCATCGACGTCAATATCCGCAATCTCGCCGGCGTGCCCTCGGTCGTTTACGGCATTCTCGGCCTTGCGGTGTTCGTCGAGGCTTTGGGAGGCGCAACAGGGGGACGGAGCATCATCTCGGGTGGTCTGACCCTCGCCATCCTCGTGCTTCCCATCGTGATCATTACCTCGGCGGAAGCTCTGAGGGCCGTCCCCTCCAGCATTCGGGAAGCGGGCTTCGGCGTGGGCGCGACGCGCTGGGAGGTGGTTCGGTCGCACGTATTGCCCTCGGCGGCTCCGGGAATACTGACGGGAACGATTCTCGCCCTCTCGAGGGCTCTCGGAGAGACGGCTCCGCTGCTCCTGGTGGGCGCGGTGACCGGATTCTTCACCTCGGGCGACCAGACCCTCGTTGAGCAGCTGAGGGGCGACTTCGTCTCGCTGCCGACGATCATCTTTTCGTGGGCGAGGCAGCCCGACACCGACTTCCAGGCGCTGACCTCCGCGGCGATCATCGTCCTGTTGGTGGTCATTCTTCTGGCTAATGCTGCAGCAATTATTCTTCGGAACCGATATGAACGAAAGTGGTGAACCGATGGACGCACAGACCGCACGCCGCACGCCAGAGTCGTCGACCCGAGGCGACTTGAACATCGACGTGCGCGCTCAGCAAGAGCGAGAGGGCGCCGAGGAGAGAGAGATCGTCTTCGACGTCAAGGATCTGTCCGTCTACTACGGGCAGTTTCGCGCGGTGCGGGAAGCGACGCTGCCCATCCGTGAGCATGAGATCACTGCATTGATAGGCCCCTCGGGCTGCGGCAAGACCACCGTCCTGCGGTGTTTCAATCGCATGAACGACTTGATCGAGAGTGCGCGCGTCGAAGGCTCCATTCAGTATCACGGCGTCGATCTCTACGACTCCAAGGTGGATCCGGTCGAGGTACGCCGGCGCGTGG
>JACDBF010000164.1 GCA_013695055.1 Actinomycetota bacterium | reverse complement strand
ACGAGCAGGCCGTGGACGCGCAGAAGGGCATGCTGGAGTTCCTGCTCATCAACCATCCTCTCGACTGCCCCATCTGTGACCGGGCCGGCGAATGTCCTCTGCAAGACCAGACCTATAAGCACGGCCCGGGTTCGACTCGCTACATAGAGCCCAAGCGGACCTACGAGAAGGCGCTGGCGATCTCTGATCTCGTGGTACTCGACCGCGAGCGCTGCGTCCTTTGCTGGCGGTGCGTTCGTTTCTCCGACGAGATAGCGGGGGACAGCTTCATTCAGCTAATCGATCGGGGGCCGGGAACCCAGATCCTGACCTTCAAGGACGAGCCTTTCGATAGCTACTTCTCGGGCAACACGATCCAGATTTGTCCCGTGGGTGCACTGACATCCAAGCCTTACCGGTTCGTGTCGCGGCCCTGGGACCTCACGTCCGCCCCGAGCGTGTGCGCATACTGCTCGGTCGGATGTCCGCTTACGAACGATGCGCGGGCCGGCAAGCTGGTGCGTACGCAGGCTTTGCCCAACGAGAACGTCAACGACTTTTGGACGTGCGACAAGGGGCGCTTCGGGTACCACTACGTGGATTCTGAGGACCGGCTCGACAGGCCCTTGATTCGAAAGGGTGAAGAATTCGAAGGCGCATCGTGGGGAGAGGCCGTAGCCGCCGTAGCCGCCAAGCTTCAAGACGCGAAGAAGGTAGGCGTCATTGCGGGCGGCCATCTCACCACCGAAGATGCCTTCGCGATCTCCAAGCTGGCGAAGGAAGTCATCGGCACGCCACATGTCGATTCGAGGATCCAGGATGCGGGCGCGCCTTATGAGCTGGCTTTGAAGGCCGGCCCCGTGGCCGGATCGACCTCTACCCTCAACGATCTCGAGAGCGCGCGAACGATCTTGTGGCTGGGCCCCGACCCCAAAGAAGCGTTGCCCGTCCTCTACCTGCGGTTGCGCAAGGCCGTCCTCGACTTCGAAACCAAGCTGATCGTCGTCTCGCCTCGCCGCATGTCGCTCGACGCTTTCGCCACCCATGTCGTCCGCTGCGAGCCTGGACGCGAGGCGAGCGCAGTGGGCGCGCTTATGAAGAACACGGCCACTCCGGCCGAGGTCGCGACCGATCTGGGTGATCCGTTCGTCGCGTGTTGGGGGCCCGGCTCGCCCGGACGGGACGAGACCGCGCTGTTCAGTGCGGTCGTCGACCTCGTGAACGATCGCGCCGGGAGTCTGTTGGTCTGTCCCCCTCATGCGGGTTCGCAGGGGATGATCGACATGGGCGTCTACCCCTCTCTCGACGCCGGCTACCAGCCCGTCGGTGAGCCGGGTATGGACACACAAGCCATCCTCGAGGCAGCCGCTTCTGGTGACCTCGATGTCCTCCTGCTCTTTGGCGCGGACCCGATCGCCGATTTCCCAATGTCGGATCTCGCCCGGAAGGCGCTGGAAGCCGGCACCTTCACCGTTTCCGTTGAGCTCTTTCCAACCGACAGCGTTGCTCTGTCGGATGTCGTGCTGCCCAGCGCGGCTTACGCGGAACGGGAGGGAACCTTCACGAACCTTGAACGCAGGTTGCAAAAGCTCGAACCTCTTCTACCCGCGCCCGGCAGCGCTGCCGAGCCGTGGAGGATCTGCGCGTCCATTGCCGGCGCACTCGGGGCGAGCTGGAGCTGGAACGGCTTCGCCGATGTGTGGGCGGACATAAAGCGGAGCGTGGTAACCCATGCGGGCGTCGACGTCGAGGCACTGGCTCAGAACGCTCCGGCCCCCAACGTCGCGCTGCAATCCGGTTACGCGGACGACGCCGTCAATCAGTCTGCGGCGGCCCTCGCCGGCCCCGGCGCTCACTATCCGAAGGGCTACCGCCAGGGAAGTCCCTTTCAAACGGGCCAGAACTGGCCGCTTTCCTGGGAGCTGAGAGCCTTCGAGGCTCGCCAGCGTCCCGGACAGGTGCCGTCGATGCTTGACGGCAACGGCAGCGCACCACCCGCAACCCGAGTCTCCGCTCCCAGCGAGGCGCGCAGGGCGCAAACGGGCGAAGGGTTTGCCCTTTACACGGGACGCATGATCTACGACGAAGGCACGATGGTGTCCAAGACCGTCGCGCTCCGTGGAATCGCCCGCCACCCGTTCATCGGTATGAATCCAGGTGACGCCGCAGAGCTGGGCTTATCCGAAGGGGAGGAGGCCCTCGTCTCTGCAAATGGTTTCGAAGTGCACCTCGAAGTGCACCTCGAAGACATCGCAAGCGGCGCCGTCTTCGTCCCTTACGACCAGAAGGGTCTCAAGACGAATCTTCTCATCACGGAGATGAACCCAATCGTCCAGGTCAGGCGATCCTCGTGAGCGGGCTGATCGACTTCATCGGAGCCGTCGTCATCATCGCGGTGGTCAAGACCATTATCGTCTTCGGCGCACTCTTGCTGCTGACGTTGCTGGTCATCTGGTTTGAGCGCAAGGTGATCGCGGATATGCAATCGCGCGTGGGCCCCAATCGCTGGGGCCCGTTTGGCTTGTTGCAGGCTCTCGCCGACGGGATGAAGCTTTTCTTCAAGGAGGACTTTCGTCCGGCAAACGCTGATCGCTGGGGCTTTGCCGTCGCTCCGGTTGCCGCGGTTGTGCCGGCGTTCTTGGCTATTGCGGTCGTTCCGGTTGGGGACCACATCACCATCGGCGATCGGCGAGTTGATTTCATACTGAGCGACATCAACGTCGGCGTGCTCTATTTCCTCGCTATGGGATCTCTGGGCGTCTACGGAGTGATCCTCGCGGGCTGGGCCTCGGGCTCGAAGTATCCGCTTCTGGGAGCCGTTCGCTCGACTGCGCAAGTGATCTCGTATGAGATCGCGCTCGGGCTCTCGCTAGTGCCAATCGCCCTCGTGGCCGGGAGCCTCTCGCTCGGAGACATCGTGGCGACGCAAGGCGGGAACGTCGGCGAGGTAACCTTCTTCGACGGCATCCCTCTGCTCGAGCAGGTGCAGGGAATCTTTAGCTTCGTGCCGAACTGGTACATCTGGTCGCAATGGCCTGCGTTCGTCATCTTTTTCATCGCAGGGATCGCCGAGACGAATCGGGCTCCCTTCGATCTGCCCGAAGCCGAGACCGAGCTCATAGCCGGGTACCACACGGAGTATTCGGGCATCCGGTTCGCGATGTTCTTTCTTGGCGAGTACATCCACGTGATGGTCATATCGGCGATGGCGGTGACGTTGTTCTTCGGTGGGTGGCAAGGACCGGCCCCCGATTTCCTCGCGTGGCTCTGGCCTTTGTTGTGGTTCCTGGCGAAGTCGACCGTCTTCGTGTATCTGTTCGTGTGGCTGCGGGCCACGCTTCCCCGGCTGCGTTACGACCGCTTGATGTGGCTGGGATGGAAGCGACTCATCCCGGCTGCGCTCTTGTGGATCATGATCACCGCGACGGTGAACACCGAAGGTGTATCTCGGCCCGTTCGCCTCGCCGTGTTCGGCGTGTTGATCGTCGTCATTCTCTTATGGGTTGGTCGCGGCGACCCTCGTCTGACCGATCTGGTCGCGCGCGAAAGGACCAGCCATGGCTCTGCCTGAGGTGCTGAACGGCATGAAGGTCGTCATCAGCAATGTGTTCAAGAAGAAACAGACCATCGGCTATCCGGAGGTCCGGCGCATACCCTTCCCGCGCTTCAAAGGGCGCCACATCCTCGATAGGCATCCCGACGGGCTGGAGAAGTGCATCGG
>JACDBF010000155.1 GCA_013695055.1 Actinomycetota bacterium | reverse complement strand
CCACCCGCTGCAGAACCGCGCTCGCGACGGCCCCTTTGGCGATGAGCTGCTCGGCCGACCCATAGCGAATGAGCGTCCCCCCGTCGAGCGAGAAGCTGATCCTCTCTGCCGACGGGGCGAAGGCCGCAGCGACGCGCGCTCGTAGCCCGTCGGGCATGGACGCGAACGCCCGCAGCGCGCCGCGCAGCCCCGGAGCTTCGAGCCGCACCCCCTCCTCGACGCCGCCCGATTCAGTGCCCGCAAGGATGGGAAGCTCCCCCACCTCTCCCGGAGTCAGCACTCGTCCGGCGCCGTCCACCGTCCAGCGCGCCGCCCCCACCGACAGGGCCATGGCCGGCTCACGCTCGACCACGCGCACCGCCACGGTCCCGGGGAGCTTCCGCTCGACCTGCGCACTCTTCACCCACGGCAACGTCTGGACCCTGGAAGCCACCTCCGTCGTCGACAGAAGCAGCAGATTGACGCCCGGCACCAGACCCGCCGCCGCCGAGATCTCGTCGGCGGTGGTGTGCCGGGCTCCCGTCAACTGCACGTGGCGTACGCCCAGCAGAGGAGATGCGAGCACGCTCCAGGTCACGAAGGCGGTCGAGATCACCATGATCGAGCGCACCAGCATTCGCCGGCGTCTCGAACGCTCAACCGCCCTTCGCCGGCGGCTGATACGTGGATCGGTATCGACACGCGCGTCGACGGTCACGGCGTCACCTCTGCGTTCGCGCGTTCTTCGAACTCTCCTAGGAATCGAATCTCAGGAGTGAGCTCGACGCCGAAACGCTCGAGCACACGGGCCTTCACCACATTCACTAGGTCATAGACGTCCTGCGCGCGCGCGCCTTCGGCGGCGATGAAAAAGTTGGCGTGGAGAGTCGACACCGAGGCGCCGCCGATTCGCGATCCTTTGAGCCCCGCTTCTTCGACCAGCCGGCCGGCGGAGGCGCCTGGAGGGTTCTTGAAGACGCTACCCGCATTCTGCAGAGCTCCCGGCTGCGTCTCCGAGCGATGTCGTCGACAAGCGTCCATGCGCGCGCGCACCGTGTCACGATCGCCGGCCTTCAGGGAAAAGCGCGCCTCCAGGACGATCTCCTTCTCCCCCAAGGTGGACCGCCGGTAGGCAAACCCTAGAGTGGGCGGCGTCCTCTCCTCGACGGTCAAGGTGTCAATGTCGAAGACCGCGACGAGCTCTACGGCACCCTGCACCTCGGAGCCGTGCGCCCCCGCATTCATGCGCACCGCGCCACCCACCGAGCCGGGGATCGAGACCATGTACTCGAGGCCCTCGAGCCCCCTGCGCCCGGCCCAGTTGGCGAGCTGTGGCAGAGGCGTGGAGGCGCCGGCGATCACCGACACGCTACCCGGCAGAGTGCTTTCCGCTTGCTTGATCCACGAGAACTTCGGCCCCAGCCGCACGGCGATACCGGCGATGCCGGCGTCGGATACAACGACGTTCGACCCTCTTCCGATGGCCAGGATCGGCACCCTCCCACCGGCGCTCCCCAGCTCCTCGAGGGACTTCCCGAGAGCCACGAGATCGTCGATTCCGTCCGGTTCGAGGTAGAGCTCGACCGGCCCTCCAAGCTTGTAGGTGGTGAGCCGGGCCAGAGGGAAGTCGGTCTCGACCCGCCCCGTGACCGACGCCCGCAAGACCTCTGCCAGCGCGCCCAGGCTCACTTCGTCCCCAGCCGCTCGAGAAGCTCCTCGCCCACGGCGCTTATGTCCCCCGCGCCGAGCGTCAGAACCAGGTCCCCGGCCCGCACGGATGTGGCGAGGTAGGAAAGCAGCTCCCCCCGATGCGGAATGTAGGCAACCGGCCGGCCGGGAAGCCGGGCACAGACCGCGTCGGCCACCAGCTTGCCGCTCACTCCCGGCTGGGGGACCTCGCGCGCACCGTACACATCGGTGACGATGATCCGATCCGCATCTCCGAATGAAGCGCCGAACTCGTGGGCCAGGGCGGCCGTGCGCGAGTAGAGGTGCGGTTGGAAAACTGCGATCACTCGATCCCAAGTTCCCAGCCGGGCGGCTTCGAGATTCACGCGCACCTCGGTGGGGTGATGCGCATAATCATCGATCACGGTGACTCCGGCCGCGCTACCGCGCACCTGAAAGCGGCGCTCGACGCCCTTGAACTGGGACAGCCCCGTGCACGCCCGGCTCAAGCTCATCCCGATCCGCGTACAAGCCGCAACGGCTGCAAGCGCATTGATCACGTTGTGTCGTCCGGCCACGTTGAGACGAACCGGCTCGGACTGCTCATCGGAAACGATCATGAAGTCCGCCCCCTCGATATCGAGCTTCATGTCATGGACGTGCATCGATCCCCCGTCACCGAAGCTGAGCACATTCCGGCCGGTCTCGAGCGCGCGCTCGGTTAACTCTGTCGCGCCCGACGGTAGGACGATTGATCCGCCCTCGCGCACGCGCATGAGAAAGGTCTCGAAGCCTTCAAGCAGCGCCTCGAACGACCTCCAGTAGTCCAGATGGTCTGGTTCGACGTTGGTGACCACCGCGACATCTGGCGACAACAGCAGAAAGGAACCGTCGCTCTCATCGGATTCGGCAACGACCACGGCATCCTTCCCATACCGAGCGTTGGTCCCCGCGTCGTTGAGACCTCCCCCCACGAGGTATGTGGGATCCATGCCCGCATGACGGAGGATCGTGACGATCATCGACGTCGTTGTGGTCTTTCCGTGAGTTCCCGCAACCACGATCGAGCGCCCATGCTCGTCCAAGAGAGCGGCGAGGGCCTCGCCCCGAGAGATGACGGGCACGCCCAGCACACCGGCATGAACGACCTCTGGATTGTTCTTCTTGATAGCCGAGGACACCACGACAAGCGCGGCTCCCTCTACGGAGGCCGCCCAATGACCGATGTCGATGCGTGCCCCCATTGCCTCCAAGGTGACCACCGGCGGAGATCTCCGCACATCCGAGCCGGATATCTCGTATCCGCGCTCGCGCAGCACCTTCGCGATCGCGGACATGCCGACGCCTCCGATCCCGATGAAATGTATTCGGCCGCCCTCGGGAAAGGTCATCGCGCACAGGCTCGTACGACGGCTGCAAGGAGTTGCGCGGCATCTGGCCGGCCAAAAACGGCCATCGCAGCTCGCATACGGGCCAAGGCCTCCTCATCGTCGATGAGAGGCTCGATCTTTCCGGCGATGACGTCGGGACGCGCGCCTCCATCTGCCACCACAAAGGCCGCCCCGGCACCCTCCAGTATGCGCGCCTGCCGCTCTTGTTGCCGGTCGCGATGGTGAGGATAAGGAACTATCAGCGCGGGAAGGCCGACGGCTCCGAGCTCGGCTATCGTCGTGGCGCCCCCGCGACAGAGCGCGAAGTCGGCGGCGGCATAAGCCTCGGCCATTCGTTCGACATAGCTCTCGGTGCGATAGATCAGTCGGGAGCCCCGGACTTCTTCTCGCACCCTCTGCTCGTAGGAGTCGTACGACGAAGGCCCAACGATATGCAGTATCTGCACGTCGGACCGGTCGCGCCACCGGATGCCGAGCCCCAGGGCCGCCTCATTGACAGTCTGTGCTCCCAGGCTGCCGCCGAAAACCAAGATGGTCTTGCGGGTGGGGTCGAGCTCGAAGCGCTTCCATCCCAGCTCCCGTTCCGAGGCCACATCCAAGGAGGCGATCTCGGGCCTGATGGGGTTCCCGACGAGCGCTCCGCGGCCGCCCAAGCCTTCGAGAGTCTCTTCGTAAGTCACCGCCACGCGAGCGGCTGTTCTCTTCAGAATGCGATTGGCGAGCCCGAGGACGATGTTCTGCTCGTGCACGACAATGGGGACGCGCAGCGAGCGCGCGGCCAGGCAAACCGGAAGACTTACGTAGCCGCCCATGCCGAGGCATACATCTGGGCTGAGCTTCTTCAGCTGGCCCCGGGCCTCCCCAATCGCTCCCACGGCGCGCCATCCCACCGGCGCGATAGACCAGGGACGCGCTCTGTCGAAACCCCTCACGTCGATGAATGTCAGTGAAAAGCCGGCGTCGGGAACGAGTCGTGCCTCGACGCCTGCGGACGTGCCGAGAAAGGAAACCCGATCTCCCGTAAGAGCCAGAGCCACGGCGATCGCCGGAGTCACGTGCCCGGCGGTGCCGCCGCCCGCTATCGCAATGTTCATCGGCCTGAGCGTCCCTTCCCTGGGGCCCCGGCGCGCGCTCGCCGGCGCGCCATCTTGCGCTCGCCCTGCAGGGCGACGTTGGTAAGGATGCCCATGGCGCTCAACATCACGAGCAACGAAGAACCGCCGAAGGAAACGAGTGGAAGCGGGACGCCCGTAATAGGCAACGACGCCGTCACGGCGCCCATGTTCACCAGCGCCTGCGCGGATATCCAGATCGTGATGCCTGAGGCGATCAACATTCCGAAACGATCGGGGGCGCGCAGGGCCGTGCGGATACCGAGATACGCGATGAAACAAAAGATGCCGAGGACAACCCCCGTGCCGAGTAAACCCATCTCTTCGCCGAGGATCGCGAAGATGAAGTCGGTGTGCGCGTTGGGAATGTACATCCACTTCTGTCTGCTGGCGCCGAGCCCCACGCCGAACCATCCGCCTGAGCCCATGGCGATCAACGACTGAA
This sequence comes from Actinomycetota bacterium, assembly GCA_013695055.1. Classification (GTDB taxonomy): domain Bacteria; phylum Actinomycetota; class CADDZG01; order CADDZG01; family WHSQ01; genus JACDBF01. The sequence continues at coordinate 10,190 of JACDBF010000155.1, read as the reverse complement.
TGGTGTGATACCCGGTCCTCAAGGGATCCGCCCACGGGTCCATGAATGCAAGCACCCGGGCCCGACGGTAGTCGGCGCTCAAGGCGGCGAAGGCGGTGCCCGCGACCCCGGCGAGAACGACCGGCGTCAGATGGCGCAGCGGCGCTCCCGCCACGAACAACAGGCCCATGCCGATCGTGCCCAGTAGCACGGTGGTTCCAAGGTCGGGCTGCAGAACCACGAGGGCCAGCAGAATCAATATCGCGGGAACCACCGGAACCATCGTGTGGGAGAACGAGTCGAGCATGCGTTCGCGCTTGCGTGCGAACACATCCGCCGCCAGAAGGACTATCGCGAGCTTCGCCAGCTCCGAAGGCTGAAAGGAAAGAGGGCCGAGCGCAAGCCAGCGCGCGCTTCCGTTCGCCACCACCCCTACCCCCGGCACGAGGACGGCGACCAGTAGCATGATGGTGATCGGGCAGAGGAAGTAGCCCGCATACCGAAGCTTCCGGTAATCGATCCGGCAAAAGAGCCCAAAGCTCACCATGCCGAGGATGGTCCACAAGAGCTGGCGCTTGAAGAACAAGAAGGATGACCCGTAGTTGGCAAACGACGTCACCGAGCTCGCGGAAAGGATCATCACGAGGCCGAGAACGACCAGCGAGCAGGCTCCCCCCGCTATGAGCACGGCGGGGTGACCGAGCCTTAGCTCGCTCGCGTGCCCGGAGGCCCTTCCGGGGCGGGAAAGGGGGCGCGTCACGGTCGCGCTACGGCTTGCCATGTTCCCTCCCCTCCTCTGGGCGCCGTGTTCCGCTATGGTCCAGCGAGAGCACCGCGCGCGTGAAGTCCTGTCCGCGCTCTGCATAGCTCCGATACATGTCCAGGCTCGCACATCCGGGCGACAGCAAGACGGACCCTTTGTCACCCGCGGCCTCTGCAGCAAGCTTCACCGCCTCGGTCATCGAGTCGGCGAGCGTTACGGGGGCTCGCTCGGCGAACACGTCGCGCAGCTCATCGCGCGCCTCTCCAAGTGCGATCACAGATCTCACCGGAGGCGCCGTGCCGGCCAGAGAAGCGAGGTCCATGCCCTTGCTGCGCCCGCCGGCAATGAGGACTACGTCGGTCAAGCCTCGGACGGCGGCCAGGGTAGCGTGAGGATTAGTTGCCTTGGAGTCGTTGATGTACGTGACTCCGGCGATCTCGGCGATGGTCTGCATGCGGTGCGGCAACGGTTCGAACGCCTTGACGGCGCGCGCTATCACCTCATGATCGAGGCCGTACTCCAGCGCCGCGCCGACGGCCGCAATCGTATTGTCGATCCCGGCTTGCCCGGGCATCGAGAGATCGTCCATGTGGAGTACGGGCTCGCCACGCCAGACCACGCTGCAACCATCGACGCCGATGCCCCCCGGCGGAGCACCCCGGGAAGAAAACGGGACAACGCGCGCGCGCGTAGCCTGGGACATCGCCAGCGCGCGTTCGTCCTCACGATTGAACAGGAGCGAATCCTCCGGGCGCTGATTCTCGGTGATGCGCGCCTTCGCTGCGGCGTATCGTTCGAGGCCGCCATGCCAGTCGGTGTGATCCTCCGCAACGTTTAGCACCACGGCCACCTTGGCTCGGAAGTCTTCGATGGTCGCCAGCTGAAAGCTCGAAACCTCAAGAGCGATCGCTCCGCCCCGACCCACGCGTTGCACCGCCTCGATGAGAGGGAGCCCGATGTTCCCTGCAGCCGTCGACGGGATATTCGACTCCCTCAGCATGGCCGCCAGCAGAGATGTCGTCGTCGTCTTGCCGTTGGTGCCCGTCACGGCGAGAAAGTCACATGACGCTAGTTGAAAGGCGAGCTCGATCTCGCCGATGATGCGGAGCCCCTTCTCCCTCGCCGCCCGAACGACCGGCGCGTCCGGCGAAACGCCGGGGCTGACCACGACGAGATCGGCGTCGAGCGCAGAGAGGTCGTGACCGCCGATCTCGACCTCGACGGCTAGGGCGCGCAATGCGGCCGCGCGCTCGGTGACGTCGGGGCCGGCCCTTTCCTCGCTGACGCGCACGTTGGCCGCCACCGGGGCGAGTATCCGGGCGGCCGAGTACCCGCTCACCCCTAGCCCGATGACGATGACGCGCGTGCCCGCCAGCTCGATCATCGCAAACCTCCCTTGGACAGGAAGTCCGCATAGAAGAGACCGAGGCCGAACGCGACCGACAGGCCGGACAGCACCCAGAAGCGAACGATGACCGTGAATTCAGGCCAGCCCGTCAGCTCGAAGTGATGATGAATGGGAGCCATCAAGAACACGCGTTTTCCCGTGCGCCTGAAGACGGCTACCTGGACGATGACCGACAGGGTCTCGACCACGTAGAGACCGCCCATGACGACGAGAAGCAATTGCGTGTTGAGGAGGATGGCGAGGACGGCCATGGCTCCGCCGAGCATCAGCGACCCGGTGTCTCCCATGAAGACTTTTGCCGGCGCCGTGTTCCACCAGAGGAAACCCGCACACGCGCCGAAGAGTGCCGCCGCGACGACCGCCAGCTCAAAGGGATCGGATCCCGTCTCGCTTATGTCGTAGAAGCCCTGGTGACGAAACTGCCAGAAAGCGACCACGACGAAAGCTGCGAGCACTTGCGCGGCGGAACCCACCGCGAGCCCGTCGAGCCCGTCGGTAAGGTTCACGCCGTTGGAAGACGCGGCGATCATGAGAAAGACCCATAGGAAGAAGATCACTCCCAAGTCGAGCGCGGTCGAACGGAAGAACGATATGTCGGTCCCAACGCCCACGACCTCGACCGCAAGCACTCCGAACACCGCCGCGATACCCGCCTGACCGATGAACTTCGCTCTTCTCTGTAAGCCCAGGGAGCGCGACATTCGAATCTTGATGAAGTCGTCGGCAAAGCCCAGGCCCGCAAAGGCGACGATCGCCCCCATGGCGAGAAGTCCGCTGTCTCGCAGGGGAAGGAAGCCCTCGCTGCCGATGTGGCCGAAGAAATATCCGCCTATCGCGCCGGCAAGGATGACCAGCCCACCCATGGTGGGCGTGCCACGCTTTTCGTAGTGAGCCTTAGGGCCTTCTTCGCGAATGAGCTGGCCCCACCCCCGCCGGCGAAAAGCCTTGATCGCGACCGGGGTGCCGAGCAGCGCTATGCCAAGCCCGAACAGGCCCGCAAGCATGATGCTGATCATGGTCGCTCGCCGAGACCCAGATCCGTGAGAGCCGCGCGCGCGACCTTACGGTCGTCGAGCGGGATCACCCCGTCCGCGCGCTCCTGGAGCGTCTCGTGTCCTCTGCCCGCTATGACAACGACATCACCCGAGCGCGCGCGTCCAAGGGCGACGCGGATGGCGGTCGCGCGATCTTCAATCACCGCATCGGGCCCTTCCGTGCGCTCGACCAGAACGCCCTCGAGTATCTGACCGATGATCGATCTCGGATCTTCACTTCGCGGGTTGTCCGACGTCACGATCACGACGTCGGCCAGCCGGGCGGCGGCGCCTCCCATCAGTGGCCTCTTGCCGGCATCCCTGTCTCCGCCGCAGCCGAACACGCAGACCACTCTCCCGCCGTGTCTCCCCGCCATTCGCCGAGCCTCGCGCAGGATGTTGTCGAGTGAATCGGGCGTGTGCGCGTAGTCGACGATCACCGAAAACGACTGGCCCTGATCGATGGACTCGAAGCGCCCCGGAACCGCCCGAAGCGCGCCCAAGCCATCGCTGATGGCTTCCCAGCCGATTCCCGCCTGCAGAGCCGCGGCCGCAGCCGCTAGACAATTGGAGACATTGAACGCTCCCACCAGATGAGTCCTGATACGCCCCTCGGCCTCGATCCGGCCATCGACGTGCACCTCGATGGTGAACTCGGTGTCGTGTTGGCCCACCTTCACGTTCCGTGCGCGCACATCGGCCTCTCGCGCGGTCCCAAAGGAGAGCAAGGGAATCTGAGCATCGGCGAGAAGCTTTTGGCCGTAGACGTCATCGATGTTGGCCGCTCCCTTAACCGATCGATCCGGCCGGAACAAACCACTCTTCGCCGCGAAGTAGTCCTCCATGTCTCGATGAAAGTCGAGGTGGTCTTGAGACAGATTGGTGAACACGGCGGCATCGAACCGCACTCCCTCGACTCTGTTGAGCACCAACGCATGCGAGGTGACCTCCATTGCAACCGCTCCCACGTGATCATTTCTCATCTCGGCGAAAAGGGACTGAAGGTCCACCGACTCCGGAGTCGTTCGAACACCCGGCCGCACGCGCCCGCCCACGCGCGTTTCGATCGTGCCGATGAGCCCGGTCGGGTGACCGGCCGCCTGCATTATCGAATCGACCAGGTAGGCGGTCGTCGTTTTTCCGTTGGTCCCGGTAACGCCGACCAGCTTGAACGAGCGCGCGGGGTGATCCCAGAACTCGGCCGCCAGCCGCGCCATCGCCCGGCGCGCGTCTACGACCACGACCTCGGGCACGCCGAGGTCCAGTCGCCGCTCCACCAGCAGGGCAGTCGCGCCCGCCGCCACCGCCGAAGGCGCGTGCACATGCCCGTCGCTCTGGGCGCCGGCGACACAGCAAAAGAGGTCCCCAGGGTTCACCCGGCGGGAATCGTAGGCAAGCCCACGCGCTGTGGTCTCAGAGTCCTCGTCCACCGAGACGAGCAGGTCTGCCGCGGCACCCGCCAGCCGCCCGAGTAATTTGGCGGGGGGCCTGTTGTCGGACATCAGGCCACACTAATCGTGGGGTTCCGGAACGAGATCTTGCTCGCTCTGCATTTGCTCGGCAGCGCGCTGCGCGTCGGCCGTTGGAGCGATCCCCAAGCGGCGCAACGCGTACTCGGAGATCGCTCTGAAAACAGGAGCGGCCGTGACTCCTCCCCAGATGGGATCCGGATCATCGAGCACGACGATCGTGACGATCTCCGGATCAGCCGCAGGCGCAAATCCCGCAAAGGACGCGACGTAGGAGTTTCCGTATCCACCGCCGGCAACCGGCTTCTGAGCGGTGCCCGTCTTGCCTGCCACCTGGTATCCGGGGACGCGCGCGAGCATACCCGTGCCGCGCCGCACGACCCCGGTGAGCATCTCGGTCATCTGGCGCGCGGTTCGACCCGAGACGACGCGTCTCGTTGCAGGCGCCGAAGACCTCTTTAAGCTCCCGTCCCCGTCCACCGTTGCAGACACCAGCTTCGGCTCTACCCAGACACCTCCGTTCGCGAGCGCCGCGTATGCGCTTGCCATCTGCAAGGTCGTGACCGCAATGCCTTGGCCGATCGGAGTGGTCGCTATCGTTACTCCCGACCATTGATCTCTGTCGAGCACGATTCCCGGGGACTCGCCGGGAAAGTCGAGGCCCGTCGCCGAGCCGAACCCAAACCTTCGGACGTAGTGGTCGAGCCGTTCCCCGCCGAGCGCGAGCCCGATTTTTATCGTGCCGACGTTGGACGATTGCTCGATGATCTCTGTAACGGACATGGTTTCGGTGTCGTGCGCATGCGAGTCGTGAAACACCCTGTCTTCGAAGGGCAACTCGTCGGGCACTACGAAGCTCGATCTCGGTGACACGACATCGTCCTCGATAGCGCCCGCTACCGTCACGATCTTGTAAGCGGACCCGGGCTCGTATACATCCGTCACGGCCCGGTTTCGGAAGTCCGATTGCGAGAAGTCACCGAAGCGGTTGGGATCGAAATCGGGAACGTTCGCCATGCCCAGGATCTCTCCCGTCGAGGGACGCATGATCACCGCGCTGGCCGCATTCGCGTCATACCGGGCGATAGCGTTTTCCAACTCCATCTCGGCGTAGTTCTGAATGTCCTTGTCGATGGTGAGATACAGAGAACGACCCTGGACCGGCGGCTCGTAACGAAAGTCGGTTTGAGGCAGCGGGCGGCCCGACGGATCCTGCTCCAACGTCATGAATCCCGCGCGGCCTCGAAGGATCCCCTCGTATTGATTCTCGATACCCGAGAGTCCCTCTCCATCAGTGCCGACGAAGCCCAAGATCGTCGACGCAACGCTTTCGTTGGGATAGAGCCGCTTGGGCTCGGGACGGGCGAATACTCCTGCGAGCTTCAAGTTCTCGATCCTGCGCGCGAGGGCCGGGTCGATCTGTCGAGCGACATACTCGAACCGGCTTTGGGGATCGCCTTCGAGCACGCGCTGCAGAGAAGCGGCCGGGGTACCCAGCAAAGGCGCAAGTCGCCGAGCTTCCCTGCGCGCGTCGGTAACGAGGGCGGGGTCGGCATATACGGTCTGGAGGTCAACCGAGATCGCAAGTGACTTTCCGTTCCTGTCGTAGATAGATCCACGCCGGGCCGGAAACGGACGCGTCGATTCCCTTTGCTTGCTGGCAATAAGCGCGTACCCGGGCGATTCGACGATCTGCAAAACGACGAGACGGACGGCCATCCCTCCGAAGGCAAGCATCAGTATTGCGAAAGTCGCGATCAAGCGCACCGGCGAACGCGATCGAGTCGTTGACGTGCTCTTTGGAACGCGTCGTGAAGAAGGGGCCGGTCTGCGGTTGCCCGACCCCTTTCTATTTTGTGCGCGCGACTTGGGCTTCCGAGCGGCGGGCGGCGTCAAGGCGAGCTTCCCAGAGCAGCTCTCCACCCCGGTGGCGCCGGTTGGGACGGAGGCTGCGAGGAGGTCGCCACCATGATGCCGCGCCGCAATGGAACCTCGGCGGCGATGTACTCGACGGCGCTCGATTGGGTCATGCCCAACTCATCGCGCGCGACGCGTTCCAAGCGGGCGGGGCTCTCCAGCCTGGTCATCTCGAGCAGCAGCGCCTGGTGCCGGGCCTCGCTCTTGGACAAGTGATCGCGTACCCCGGCCATCTTGAAGGCGGACTGCGCCAGGATCACTTGCTCCAGCAGAACTCCAAACACCGTGGTGCCGACCAAGATGACGACAGCGATGGCCACGGGAGCAAAACGCCGCGGAGCCTGCCTTTGGATGAGCCTTCGCGACCTTCTGCGAACGAGCTCTAGCCCGGGCTCATGGCCGGCTTTCTCGAGGCGCCGGGCGCGCGCCTGAACGCTCACGGCGCGCGCCGCTCGCCGTGCACGGGAGCGAGCCGTTCGAGGGCGCGCAGCTTGGCGGCCTCCGAACGAGGATTGCGATCGATCTCCGGTTGAGTGGGCCGCGTGGGGCGCTTCGTGAGCACGCGCACGCGAGCGCGCGCGCCGCACCTACATTGTGGAAAGTCCGGCGGGCACGTGCATTCACCGGACTGCTCCTTGAACGTCTGCTTCACGATTCGGTCTTCCAGCGAATGGTACGAGACCACGACTGCTCGGCCCCCGGTCGATAGAGCCTCAATCGCATCCGGCAGGGCGATCTCGAGAGCATCGAGCTCTCGGTTGACCTCGATCCGAATGGCTTGAAAGGTGCGGCGCGCGGGGTGGCCGCCGGTTCGCCGGGTGGCTGCGGGAATCGCCGATTTGACGATCTCGGCCAGCGCCACGGTCGAGCGGATGGGGCGTGCGCGCACGATGGCGCGCGCGATCCGGCGCGCGAAGCGCTCTTCGCCGTAGCGACCGATGACGCGCTCGAGCTCGCCCGCGGGGTAGTGGTTCACGACGCCGGAGGCCGAGAGGGATTGCCCGGTGTCCATCCGCATGTCGAGGGGTCCGTCCGATCGGAAGCTGAATCCTCGAGCACGATCGTCGAGCTGGGGCGAGGAAACTCCAAGGTCGAATAAGACTCCGCAAACCTGCGCAACCCCGAGTCGTTCCAGTACGGACGAGACGTTTTGGAAGTCGTCACGAACGAGTCGAACCCGCTCCTGATGCGCGGAGAGGACGGTCCTACTCGCCTCCAGCGCCTCGGGATCGCGATCGATCCCGATGAGCTCGATGTCCGGGGAGATCGTGAGTAGCCGGAGCGCATGGCCCGCCCGCCCAAGAGTGGCGTCGACGACGATTCCGCCGCCGGAGAGCGGGGGGCGGAAGAGCTCCACGATTGCGTCGACGAGGACGGGGACGTGTTCCATATCGGCATCATCGTCACCTGCCGAGCGCCTTAGCCGCGCCCGCCAGAGCTGCCATGACGCCGCCCAGGGACGATCCGGTCACGGCAAGCCAGGCGAGGCTGCGGCCCAACTCGCGCACGACGGCTCGTGAGGCGCGTTGCTGGGTACGCATGGCCATAGTGGGTTCCTGCCGCGCGTGACTCACAGGTTCGGAAGTCGCTCGAATAGCTCTTCAAGCCGCCCCGGCTCAGCCTTGGCTTGCTCTTGCTCCCACGTCTCGGGATTCCAGATCTCGCCGTGGTCGAAAGCGCCGGAGATGACGACATCGCGGTCGAGACTCGCGAGGGCCCGGAGCTGGGGCGGAACGCTGATCCGGCCCTGGCGGTCGATGGTGTCTTGGTGAGCGCTCGCCGCGAACGCACGCACCACCGCCCGGGCGTTGGGGTCGCCCTTGCTCTGGGCGACGAGGCCCTGCTCGAAGCGCTCCCACTCCACTCCCGACCACATCGCGATGCATCCCTCCGTGTAGCGGGTGAGGACCACCTTGTCCTCTACGAGCTCGTCGCGCATGCGGGCCGGCACGATCAGGCGCCCCTTGGCGTCGATCGTGTGATGAAACTCCCCGGTAAACGACAACTGCTCTCCCTCGGTGGCCGACGGGGCTTCGCCGAAGAGCGGGCCCCTGCTCACCAACTCTCACCATTTCGCTCCATAACGCCCCACTAATGGGCAAAGGTAGCCCCTGTGCCGCCATGAAGTCAACGTTTGATGCCGCAATTACGCACTTGTAATTCCGATGGGACGGGTACGCGTGTTTGAGTGCGTTTGCCGACGAAGTGGGCGCGGGCGCGCCCAGAACCCCTAAACGAAGGTCACGCGAGCGCGCGCTTTGCCAGGACCGGAAGGCCCAGATACTGCTCCCAGATGGGGTCGACGCGCTCGACCGCGACCATGATCCACACGCTGTCGTGAGGCCTCCTCGGCGGGTGCCTCAGCCTCATCCCAAGGTCGGCGGCGTTGCGATTCTCCTTGCGCGCGTTGCACGCGCGGCACGCGGCCACGACGTTGTCCCAAGTGTGTCCCCCGCCGCGGCTCTTGGGGATGACATGATCCACGTTCTCGGCCGGGCGTCCGCAGTACTGGCATTCGAAGTTGTCACGCACCAAGACGGCCCGGCGCGACAGCGAAGCTCGGGCTCTGTAGGGCACCTTTACGAAATAGTGGAGGCGCACCACGCTGGGGGCCGCGATCTCCAAGCTCTCGGAACGGAAGAGATGGCCGTTGCTGTGCAGGACCTCCGCTTTGCCCTTTAGAGCAAGGACCAGCGCCCGCCGGACCGGAACCACGCACAGCGGCTGATGAGACGCGTTGAGAACCAGCGCTCTTCCCAATGTGGACCGAGTATATAAACGTCTGGTAGCCCGGCGGTCAGCGGACGACCCCCACGTTGCCGGCGCCCCAGAACCCGATGCGACGAGCGGTGGCCGACGTCAGATCCCAGGACGCCCCCGAGTACGGCCCGCGGTCGATCACGGCGACGGTTATGGATCGCCCGCGGTAGAAAAAGCTCACCTTTGAGCCGCAAGGGAGGTGGCGGTGGGCCACTCCCAAGGTGACGGTTGAAAGAATCGTTCCGCAGGCCGTTCGGTTGCCGTAGAAACCCGGCCCGTACCACGTGGCGAGCTCGGGCCGGTAGACGGTCACCGTCCGAGAGCGGCGTGCCGGCGCATTGACGCGGTCACCTCGAAACGAGAGCCGCACCCTCCGGCGGCCGGGCCGGGTCGCCCGAATCGACGCTCGGAAGCGGCCGTCCCCGACGCGCACTCGTTTGAAAGCCTGCCAGCGTCCGTCGACTCTTCGGTGGAGGACGGCGGTGCGTCCCCTCACGCGCGGCTTAACACGCCCGCTCATCCGCACGCGCCTGCCGATCAGCACATTCGCATTCCGAACGCGCAGTCGCACCCGGGCGCGCACTCGTATGCGTCGCGCCTTGTCGGCAACCGACGAGTGGCGGTCGTGCCAGCGCACCCGGTAACGGGCCGTCCTGTCGAGATCCTCAAGCTTGAAGCGGGCCCTCAGGTCGCGGCCCACCCGTTCGTGGGCGATGCCGTGCCACGTCCCGCCGGGGCGACGCCGTTGCAGCCACAGCACGTGGCGCGCCGCGCCGTGGCGCAGGCGAGCGCGAAGCCGAGCGGCGTGGCCGAATTGGACCTTGCGCGGCCACGACGTCAGGGCCGGCGCGGGCAGGGGG
>JACDBF010000317.1 GCA_013695055.1 Actinomycetota bacterium | reverse complement strand
GGGGCTCGCTCGTCGCCTCAAGAGCATGATGCCGCACACCGGTCGCATCACCGGAGGCTTCATCTCGATCACCGGCGCCTACCTCACCTATTACTGGGCGCGCGTTCGTTTCGGCGACATCACAACGTTGGCCGACGACCCCCTGGTGGGACGCGTCGAGCTCTTCGCCTCCGGCATTCAGAGAACTGCCACCGCCCAGGGGCAGTGGATCCTGCTGGCGGCAGGAGCCGTGGTGATCGTCACCATTGCAGTCGTGGGAGCTCGCCTGAACGGGAGTGACGAACCTCCCCACTTACCGACTGGACGGGGGAAACGAGAGGGCGACCCCCGCGCCAACAACTAGCGGGTAGTGGTAGCGTCGCACGCCCATGAAGGATCCCTGCACTCGCTGGCCACCAAAGTGCCTAGGAGCGAACCCTGCGCGTTGCTCATCAAGGACTAGTATTCGCAGCAGCTTCGCGCAAAGGTGGGTTGGGAGCCGGAGTGCAAGCGCGTCAGCCTTGGGCGGCATCTGCACCCCAAAACGTGGGGATGTCTGACCTCACCTGATCATTTCCACAATGGCTTCACCCGACGTCTGACACTCCCTGGGCCGATTCTGTGGATATGGAGGGGTTTATGTCGATCGACATCAGCTTTCCTCTACTAGTCCCCGCAGGTCCTTGCGCCGCGCCACGCCCACCAGCTTTCCTTTCTTTGTCGTGACGACCATTGCCGGCACGTTGTGCTTGTCCATCCTCTCAAGGAGCGGCTTGGCCGGCTCGATCGGACGGACTGTCGTCGGACCGGTCTCCATGACCGTCTCGACCAGAGCGTTCGATCCCGGGTCCAAGTGCTTCTTGCGCAGACGCCCTAGCACGATGCCCTCGTTATTGAGCACGAGACAGAAGGAGTCATCGCGCGCTTCCATCTCTCTTGCGGATGCCTGCACAGTGGTGCCGACAACGCAGGCATGTACTCCCTCCTTGCTCGCCACCTCACCGGCCATCGAGAAATGAGGACCCTTGCCCTCGACCCCTAAGCCGTTCACCATCCACGCGATCTTTCCGTCCACGAAGTCGTAGACCTCCGTGAACCCCATGGTTTCGAGCTGCCACGCAGCTCGCGGGCTCATGTCTCATATGTCGTCCCAGCAGTAGACGACGGTGACGAGGGAACGATCCAGCGATGAGACGCTGGAGGGGTTCATCGACTTGAGCGGAATGTTGATGGAACCTGGCAAATGCTCCTCTTCGTACTCGTTCTCCGGGAGCACCTCGATCAATTGCACGTCACCGGGTTGGAGTAATTTCTGTAGCCCGGGAAGGTTGATCTCCCTCGGCATCAGCGACCCACTCTCCGACAGTTGGCTATCGCAGCTTCGTTACTCCCCAGGAAGCCATGCGCAGCCGAGAAGAGGGACCGAACCCGCTCGTCGGCGACGCGGTAGAGGGTCTTGCGGCCTTCGCTTCTCGTCGCCACGAAATCGCAGCAGGTAAGGGACGCGAGATGTTCGGAGACGCGACCTTGTGATGCACGGAGACGCCGAACGATATCTATCTGGTGGAGTTGGTCCTCGTCGATCAGCAACTCTACAATGCGCAGATGTGTGGCATCCGTGAGCGTCCGGAACATACGTGCCACGACTTCGGCATCGGGAAGGGGCCTGGGATTGAGCTCGATGACCGCGGGGAGACCTGCCACAGCACCTCCTTACCCCTTTACCCGGTGGTAGAACCAACCACCCGTTGACGGGATTCATAGCCGGGTCTAGTTTGAAACGACAGCTAGTAAGGAGGCTATGGGTGGGTGGCACCTGACTCGTCTGACATATCTGGTGGCCGATCTGGCCGAGGGCGCCCCCTGGGCGCCCTTTTTTCGTTCGTTCCCTCCCGAGGCCGCAGCGAGCAAAGCGGGACCGACCTGGGCCGAGACGAAAGTGCAGCGTGCGGTTGCGTGGAGGAGCGGCGGGCTACGGTTGCTTCACTAGTAACCGCTTTCGAGCGTACCAGTAGAAGATCTCGACGTAATCGAACAGAGCGAGGCGCGCCTCGCTGCGTTGCGGAAAGCGCTTCGATCGATCAGCTCGCCCTCGAGCGTGGCGAAGAAGCTCTCTGTGAGCGCGCGATGGTCACCCCCATCTGCGCGCATGTGCGTAGCCTGCCCTGGTCCGGGCGACGATGCCTCTGACCTCGAGCTGCGAAAGACACGAGGCGACGAGGCCCGGTTTCATGTCGAGGGCCCGGCAAAGATGGTCGACCGACAAGGGAGCGTCATCGAGCGCCCGCATCACCCGTGCCTCGTGGGCGGTGAGCTCGGGGGCGCGCTTAGCGCGACCATTCGTCGAGTCTGGCCACACCAAAGACGGCGCAAGGTCGTCAAAGACGTGCTTGGCGCAAGTGACCAGCATGGCTTGGGAGCTGCGGATGAGCTCGTTGGGGCCCTCGGCCATGGGATTGCGGACGCTGCCCGGCACTGCATAGACGCTGCGATCGCAGTCGATCGCCAGGCGAGCCGTGACCAACGCCCCGCTGGTGATGGCGCCCTCGATCACTAAGACGCCGCCCGACAGCCCGGCGATGATGCGGTTGCGAAGGGGAAAATAGGCCTTGGTCGGATGAGTCCCACAGGGATGCTCGGTGACGAGCGTTCCGGAGCGGCGAATCGCATCCTTTAGCGCGACGTTTCTTTTCGGGTAGGGAATGTCAAGCCCGCATCCCAGAACTGCAATGGTGTGCCCCCCGGCCGCCAGAGCGGCCCGATGAGCCGCCGCATCGATCCCGACCGCAAGGCCCGAGACGATGGTTATGCCGGCCTCGGCGAGCTCTCTTGCGATTCTCTCGGCCATCTCTATGCCGGCTCCGGTGGGACGGCGCGTCCCCACCACTGCGATGCACGGGATCGCCGAATTCAAGCTGCGACCCTCGACATAGAGACGCGGGGGACGCGCATGGGGGCCGAGGTGGTCGAGTTGGCTCGGCCACTCGGTGCCGCCCGGTGTGATAAGCCGCGCCGCGGGGGCCGGACGCTCGCGCCCGCTCACGGCGCGCTCCTGAGGGAAGAATGATCCGACCGGTAGGAGAGCGCCTCGGCGACATCGTCCTCGGCCACTTGGGGGCGGTCATCGAGGTCTGCGATAGTGCGTGCGACTCTCAGGACTCGATCGAGTCCCCGGCCCGAGAGGGCAAGAGCATCGATGGCCATTCCAAGCCCTGAGCGCGCGCCGCTGGTCAGTTCGAGGCCGGCCTCCAATTGAGCTTTGGGGGCGCTTGCGTTCGTCAACTGGGCCGGGTGGTACCTAAGAGCCTGTGCCGCGCGCGCCGCGGCGACGCGCGTGGCGACGTAGGCGCTCGACTCGCCATCACCTGCGCCCAGAAGCTCGCCCTTGCCGAGACGGGCCATGCCGACGTGGATGTCGATCCGATCCAACAACGGGCCCGAGAGCTTGCTCCTGTAGATCTGGAGC
>JACDBF010000116.1 GCA_013695055.1 Actinomycetota bacterium | reverse complement strand
AACCATCCAGCTCCAATGCCCAGGATCATGCGACCTCCGCTCAGGTGGTCGATGGTTCGTGCCATGTCCGCCAACAACTCTGGGTTGCGATAGCTGTTGCAGGTCACGAGCATTCCGAAGAGCGCTCTCTCGGTGTCGCAAGCCATGGCCGCAAGCAGCGACCATCCTTCGAAGTGGGCTCCCTCGGATCCTCCACGCAGAGGAAAGAAGTGGTCCCAGGTCCAGAGCGAATCGACGCCGACCGCCTCCGCCTCTTTCCACGCAGCGCGCAGCTCGTCGATGCTTGCGCGCTGCGGGTGAATCTGGACTCCTACTTTGAAACGGGCCACGAGAGCCTCCCTAGAGATGAGGCGGAAACCCTACCGGAGACGACTTGCGGGTCGAGGCATTACCGTGGCTTCTTGACGACCTAAAGGAGATAGCCATGCGTTTGCTGGTGTTGGGAGGTACTCAATTCGTCGGCTACCACATCGTGGGGGCGGCTTTGGGGAGAGGCCACGATGTCACGACGTTCACCCGCGGTCAGACCCGGCCCGATGCCTGGCCGAAAGCGGAGAGCCTTCATGGTGACCGAGACGGCGATCTCAGCGCGCTCGAAGGCGGCTCGTGGGATGCGGTCATCGACACTTGCGGTTACGTTCCGCGCGTCGTGCGCCGCTCCGTCGAGTTGCTCTCGCCGGCCGTTACTCATTACATATTCATATCGACCGAGTCGGTGTACGCCGATTTGAGTGGGACGGGCATCGATGAAGTCGCGGCTCTCGCAAGCATGCCCGATGAGTCGGTCGAAGAGATTACCGAAGAGACCTACGGGCCCTTGAAAGTGCTCTGCGAGCAAGTGGTCACCGCCGCCATGCCCGAAACCTCGCTCATCGTGCGGCCCGGCTATGTCGTGGGCCCGAGAGACCACACCGACCGCTTCACCTATTGGGTGAGGCGAATTGCCCACGGGGGCGAGGTCTTGGGACCCGGGCCCGCAGAGAGGCCGTTTCAGGTCATCGACGGCCGGGACATGGGGGAGTGGATCATCGCCATGACCGAGAGAAGGGACGCCGGCGTCTTCAACGCCAGCGGACCGGATTATCGACTCACCTTCGACGCCATGCTCGAGGATTGTCGAAAGGCGACCGGCAGCGATGCGCGCGTCACCTGGGTCGACGACGCGCTTCTGGCCCGGGCCGGCGTCACGCCCGATGACCTCCCCTTGTGGGAGCCAGCCGAGGGCGGGAGCCTGGGGGGCTTCGAGGCCGACTCCTCGCGGGCGATCGCTGCGGGCCTCACATTCAGACCGCTGGTCGAGACCGCAATCGACACTCTCGAGTGGGACCGGACCGAGGGCCATGGAAGCTCGGGTCTAACCCGGGCCAGGGAGCAAAAGCTTCTGGCGTCGCTCAGGCAGTGAGCAGACCGACGCCGAGGGAGACGACGCCCACGGAGAGGACTGCAACTCCCGCATAGAGCACCCAGATGAGGCGGTTCGGCTGGGTGACGTCGCGCCCCGCGGAGGAGAGAAAGAACCCCGCTGACATCAGGACGGCCGCCGCCGGGACCCCACTGCGGGCCAGCAGCTCCACAGGGCCGCTCATGTCGGCCCCGTCCACGAATATCTGGCAAACCAGCGCCAGGATGACGAGGACGCCGGCGTGCGCGTGGCCGGCTCGGGCAAAGGCCAGTTGGAAGGGAGTGGCCGGGTGGCGGCCCCGAACGATACTGAGCAGGAAGGTCCCTCCCCACTCGATGGCGACGATCGAGAGAAGCAGCACTCCCGCGGTGCTGATCAAAGCGGCGGACAGCAGCTGTGGATCGGTCACGCCGAGACCCCTTTCGTTTTCGTTCGGCGGCGGTGGATAGCTTGGCTATCCATTATGGATACTGATACTATCCATTCTCATGAAGCCGTCAAGCGAGGAGCTCGAGGGGTGCGCATCTCAGAGTTGAGCCGCGTCGCCGGAGTGCCGGTGGCGACGATCAAGTACTACCAGCGTGAGGGCTTGCTCTTCCCGGGAAAGGCGACCGCGCCCAATCAGGCGGACTACAGCGACGCGCATGTCCATCGGCTGCGTGTCGTAAAGGCGCTCACGGACGTAGGGGGA
>JACDBF010000100.1 GCA_013695055.1 Actinomycetota bacterium | reverse complement strand
TCGCCAGCGTCGCTTTCTCTTGAAGCGCGGCGGCGACACAGGCGTCTGCCAGATCGGCCAGGGCGCACCCCACGTCCGTCGAGTCGGCCCGGCCCCCGATATCTGCAAGCGCTATCCCCAACATCGCGCGTCGCTTGAAACGCCTCAAACCGTCGAGTTGCGCATCCGGCTCGCGCCACTTGAGGGATGCTTTCGCGGCGCGCGCGATCCGATCCCTATCCTTGTCCAGAGCGGGAGGCTCGGGGGCCGCGATGACCTGCAGCTCTTCGGGAACCTGACTGAGTATCTCGCCGACGAGCCGGCCGCTACCGAGAGCCTCGGCGAGAAAACGAAGTCCGGGTGGGTTGTCACGCAGGGCACCGAGCGCATCGATGCGCTCACCCAAGCTCTCGCCCAAGCTGAGAAATGAAAAAAGGCCCTCATCGGGCATGGGGCTCGAGGTCACGAAGCGAAGAAACGCCGGCGACAGGACCTTCAGCAGCTTGGCGCGCCGGGAGGTACCGGTTACGAGGCCATGGAGGGTGCGAGTTGCTCGATCAACGTCCCGAAATCCAAGAACTCGCAGCCGCTCCTTGATCGCTTCAGCGGACAGCTTGCCGCCGGCCTCATCCGAAAGGGATTCGATCATCGGACGATAGAAAACTCTCTCGAATCGACTCCTGACGTCCGCGACCACTCCTCTGTGGGCTGCATCAAAGCGTTCGAACGCGCTTTCCATAGGTGTCTCGCGGAAGCCCATGGAGCCCGCAAGCGCAGCCCGGCGATCGTCGTCGATTGGTATTGCAACCTCTTTTCTCTCCTGCCAGAGTTGAAGTCGATGCTCGACTGCGCGCAGCCAGCGGTAGGCAACCGAAAATCCCGCACCGTCTTCCTCGGCTAGATAGCCCCCTGTGATCAACGCCGTGATGGCCTCGAGCGTCGCAGGAGCTCGCAAGGATTGATCCGAGCCGCCGTGGACAAGCTGAAGAAGCTGAACCGTGAACTCGATATCGCGAATCCCTCCGGCCCCCAGCTTCACGTCGCTTGTGCCCTCGCGTGCTCCTCCGAGCGCCGCGCGCGCGGCATGACTCTCAATCCGCTCTTTGATTTTGCGGATCGCGGTCACTTGCTGAAGAGAGATAGAGCTTGGGTAGACGAGTGCACGAGTCTCGCCGACCAGCTCCTCGGCAATCGCCAGGTGGCCCGCCGATGCGCGCGCTTTGATGAGTGCCTGATGCTCCCACGGTTGTGCCCACTTCTTGTAGTACTCGATGCAACCCTCGAGAGACCGAACGAGCGGGCCGTTGCGCCCTTCGGGCCGCAAGTTCGTATCGATGCGATAAGCGCGGCCTTCGGGAGCGAACTCGCCGAGTGTAGTCAAGACGGTGCGCGCAGCTGAGAGCGCCCGGTCTCCACCCCCATGCGATACGAACATGATGTCGATATCGGAGAAGTAGTTGAGCTCGCGCGCGCCGAGCTTACCCATGCCCACGACGGCCAGCTCCTCTCCGGCGCCCGCGATCCATAGAGCTGTGTCCAAGGACGCATCGGCGAGACTCGAAAGGGCCGCCCCGACCGTTTCAAGAGTCATCTCCCCGACGAGATCGGCGGCCGCTATCGACAACAGGATGCGGCGCTTCTCTCTGCGGAGCTCCCCCACGTCGCCACGGTCGTGCGCGGCTCGAAGTCGATCCCCATAGTGGTCCGGGGCGGCCGGGCCTGCCTCGAGAGCACGGCGAGCCCCATCGTCCGACTCCAGGAGCTCGCCGAGGCTGCGGCTGGCCGCGGTCACCGCCCTGATGCGATTCTCGGCCATCTCCTGCACATCCACGAGGCAGAGATTACTTCCGGCCCCCTTGGGCCGAAGGTTGCCTGCTGAGAAGCTCGACTTGGACTCGGCCCATAAAACGAGGGGGCCTTTGTTGTGGCCCGCGGGGGTTTGCCGCTGGAAGAAGCTGGACTAGGGTCGCCCACTTGTGCCCCGAGAGGGGCACTTGCGCGACCGGGGCCGGAGTGGTCCCGAGCAAGCGGCTGTGGGGCCCAGCGGCTTACCCAACGCTCGACATGGGTTTCCGGAGCCGAACGACCGAGGCGGCGCGTACTCGACGGCGGACGTGGCCGTAGACCGGGCCGGGCCTCACAACAGGGAGGTGGGAATGAGAGGTAGACATACCTTGCATTCGCTCAAGAAACGCCTGGCGGCACTCTGCATGGCCGCCGCAACGATCATCTCGATTGGCTGGGTTGGCACCCCGGCCTTCGCTCATGCTCCGTCCGACTGGAAAAAGGAGCGGGCACACGTCAAGAAACGAGTTCGCAGTCAACTTGGCACCCCTTATGTCTATGGAGGAGGCTCGTCCAGTGGCTTCGATTGCTCGGGTCTCACGAGATGGGTTTACGGCAGTCACGGGGCATCGCTGCCGCACTCTTCGCTTCTCCAGTTCAAATTGGCTTCGACGCCCGCCGTCAAGAGGATCTGGAAGCGCGGCAACCTCGAAATAGGCGACCTGGTGTTCCATAAGACAACAAGCGCGCGCGTGGGACATGTCGGCATCTATGTCGGCAAGGGCCGATTCATTTCTTCAACGAGCTCGGGAGGTGTGCGCGTCCGCTCGATCCGCGACCCCTATTACTGGGGACCGCGCTGGGTAGGCGGGACGCGCCTGCCCGCAACGATTCGTTACAGGTAGGGGGCCGGGGGGGCTTGCCGGCCCCCCGGCAGTTCCTCTAACGCGCGACTGTGCGCGCCTGATGGCACCGGGGTTACAACACCGGCAAGTAGCGCTCCAGCTCGTAGGGCGAGACGTATCCCTTGTACTCGTCCCACTCAGCATGCTTATTGCGGAGCAAATACTCGAACACCTGCTCGCCGAGCGCCTCGGCGACGAGATCTGATCCCTCCATTTCGTTCAGCGCGTTGTAGAGATCGGACGGTAGATGTCTGATGCCTCCGGCCCGGCGCTGGCTTTCGCTCATCTCGTAGATGTTGTCGGTCGCCTCGGGAGGAAGCTCATAGCCCTCATCGATGCCTTTGAGGCCGGCTGCAAGGATCACCGAGAACGCCAGGTAGGGATTGCATGCGGGATCCGGTGACCGAATCTCGACGCGCGTCGACTGCTCTTTGCGGGGCTTGTACATCGGCACGCGAATGAGGGCCGACCGATTATGCCGTCCCCAGCAGACATATACCGGCGCTTCCGGAACCGGATAGCCGCGACCGCTGGTAAGTCGCTTGTAGGAGTTCACCCATTGATTGGTCACCGCGGTTATCTCTCCGGCATGATGCAGGAGCCCGGCGATGAATGCCTTAGCCACCTTGGAGAGGTGGTACTCGTCCGAAGAGTCATGAAACGCGTTCTGATCGCCTTCGAATAGTGACAGATGCGTGTGCATCCCCGAGCCGGGCATCTCAGCCGACGGCTGGGGCATGAAGGTCGCGTACATGTCCCG
>JACDBF010000096.1 GCA_013695055.1 Actinomycetota bacterium | reverse complement strand
GGCCTACACCTGAGAGCCGGGCCCAACCTAGAAGTAGAATTGCTTCCACGCCTCCCACCACGTGGCGGCCGAGGAGACGATGGTGCTCTCGCCCTTCAGCTCGACGCCGTGACGGAAGCGATAGGGCTCGGTCGCGTCGGGCGAGGAGAGCTCCACCTCGATCACGCATGGGGTTCCCGGGTCGTAAGGCTTCACCGCCTGAAGGTTGGACAGAGCAGTAACGACGCCGGCCTCTACGCGCTCGCGCGCCCGGGCCGGAGAGATGTGACGCGCGCTGTAGCGGCCGAAACCCTCCTTAACCACCACGGTCGTAAGGCCGTCGCCGAGCAGTGCGCGACCCTCCGCGCAGGTGGCCCGATCGCCCGTCACGAGCAGGACCGGACAGTCCCACGTTCCACAAAGCGCGGCGTTGATGCCGGTCTCCCCCACCGACGTGCCGTTGAACTTGAGCTCTCGCCACTCGGTCCCGCTCACGGTGTGACTGAGGACGCCGTCTCTCGTGCCCGCCTTGGCATGCATCGCGATGAACAGCGCCGCGTCGCAGCCGTCCTCGAGAAAACGCGTGTACTCAGTCCACTCGCGCTGCACGACCCATTCACAGCGTTCGTCGAGCGCCTCTGGGATGAGTGAGTTGAACGTCCAGCCTTTGCCCGCGCCGTGGCAGTCCATGACGACGACCTCGGTGGCGCCGGCCGAATAGGCGCCGCGGACGGCGGCGTTGATCTCTTCGGTATAGAGCCGTCGCCCCTCCTCATAGAGCGGCTCTCCGCCATCGACCTGCTCCCACTTGGTGATTCCCGCGACGCCTTCCATGTCGCTGATCACGAAAACTCGCATCGATCCTCCGCTTCGCTCAGAGTGTCGGGTTGTCGGCCGCGCCTTATCTCGTACAACAGGATCCCCGCAGCGACCGCCAGGTTCAGTGATGACGCGGACCCGCTCATGGGGATGCGAACCGCCAGCTCGCCTCGCTTCATGACCGTAGACGACAGGCCCCCACCTTCGCTGCCGAGCATTAGAAGAGTGGGAGCGGGATAGCGGACGCTCGAGTATTGGACGGCGGCTTGAGCCGAGGTCACGACGAGCCGGAGGCCGCAGCGTTTCGCCCACTCGAGGCTGTGGGCGTCCGAGGCCGCACGGGCAACGGGCACCGAGAACACCGACCCCATGCTCGCCTTCACGGCGGTGGGATGGAAAGCGTCCACGCCATCGCCGATCAGCACCAGGCCGGAGCCCCCGACCGCATCGAGGGTCCGCAGGATGGCGCCGACGTTGCCGGGGTTTCCCGCGGACTGAAGACCCACGAACAATGACGAGGGCGTGACCTCGAGGTCTTCGAGCCCGCGCGCATTGGTAGCCACAATCGCGCCGAGACCCGATGGATGGTCGCGCTCGGAAAGCGTGCTGAAGACTCGCCCCGAGACATCTGCAACGGCCGCTCCCGCGGCCCTCTGCGCCTCCACCACCTCGGAGGCCTCGGCGCTCGTCAAGAGCGTTTCTGCCACGATCAGGATCTCGATGTGCGCGGCGCGATCGATCGCCGCTCTGACGGGCCGAATCCCCTCCACGTAGAAGGCCCCTTCGGCCTTCCGGTGCTTGCGTGCGCGCAGCTTTCTCACGCGCGCCGCGAGGGGATTGGAAGTGCTGGTGATCACCCTTGAGCCCGGCGGGCTCATTCGGGCGCGTCGGGCGCCAGTTGCTCGAAGAAGTCGCGGCAGCGAGCCGCCTCGTCGGCTTCCCCCAAGAGCCCCGCAGTCCGGCTGAGGCCTCGCAGCGCGCGCAAGAATCCGCGATTCGGTTCGTGTGACCACGGGACGCGTCCGGCCCCCCGCCAGCCGGCGCGCCGAATGCGATCGAGGCCGCGGTGATAGCCGACTCGGAAGTAGGCGTAAGCCTGGACGGTGCTCTGCTCCGCGAGCGCGTCCTCTCCCAGCAAGGCCCAAGCCGTGAGGCACGTCGGCCAGCGGGCCGCCACCGCAGCCCTGTCGGCGGCGGAGCGAGCGGCGGCCAACTCGGCGAGCGAGCCCTCGGGCTCTTCGATGGTGGTCTCAGACGGCTCGGTTATGTGCAGCTCGGGCATCGGCTGATGGTATGCGGTGGCGGCCCGGCGCGTTTCCGGCCGGTTATCTACACTCTGGCCCTCGTCCATCTCTCTGCGAAGGAGGCAACATGATCGAAGCAGCGGTGCTGGTCGCCCAGAAGGGCAACGAGCTCGACATCAACTTCACGCTGAACGGGATCGTCGCTCTGATTGCCGGAGTGTTGATCCTCATCTTTCCCCGGCTTTTGAGCTTTTTGGTCGCGGGCTACTTGATAGTCGTCGGCCTCATTCAGGTCTTCGACTTCTCGCTCTAGAGTCGTCGGCGGCTACGCGGCCGGCCCATTAGTCGTTGATGGCCTGGCTCACGAGGTAGACGGCGCTGGCTCCAACTGCCGTGTACGTGAGCCGCGAGAGCTTGGAGCGATGGCCCAAGAGAGCGGCTACCAAGTCGAAATTGAAGAGGCCGACAAGGCCCCAATTGAGAGCGCCGACGGC
>JACDBF010000010.1 GCA_013695055.1 Actinomycetota bacterium | reverse complement strand
TTGGAGGTGAGTGGCGTTGGCCCGGCGACCCTCGAGGCCATGCGCCCCTTCGTGACTCTGTGACGCCGGCGCTTGGGCGCGTGTGGCTCGCGGCCGCAGGCGCCTCGCTCGGAGCGCTCTATGGATGTGGTCACGAACCTGGGTGGCTTCCGATCCTGGCCCTCGTGGCGGGGGCCGGGATGTTGCTGCGACGCCGGGCCGCCATCCGCCTTGTGGGAGTGGCGGCCGCCGCGTTCGCGTTCGGCTCGATCGGCTCGATGGCCCGCTGCGAGCCCGAGGGGGTCCTTAGCGTGCTGGCCGCACGAGTGCCGGCCTGCCGGGCTACGGGCCATATTCTGGAAGCGGCCGGGGGGCTGGGAACGCTCGCGGCGATCGAGTGGATCGACTGCGAGGGCTTCGCAGCCCTCACGGGCGCGGGGGTGGTCGTGGTGGACGGCGACATCGCCGAGGCGGGCGCTTCGTTCTCCGCCCGCGGATGGCTGATTCCTCTGGGAACCGACTCCTTCGACCGTGCCCGACGGCGTTTGGGCGCCCATGCGCAGCTCGACGCGGTCGCTCTGGCCACGCGACCTCCGGCTTCGGGCCCCCTTGCCCTTGCGGCTCGTATCCGGGGAGGCCTTCGGACCGCCACCGAACCGCTCGACGAGCGCAGCGCCGCGCTCCTGCGCGGCCTCGCCATTGGGGACGTGGCCGCTCTCGACGAGGGCACGATCGAGGTGTTCAGACGCTCGGGGCTATCGCATCTGCTGGCCGTCTCGGGAAGCAACGTCGCCATCGTGGTCGCATCCGTGGGCTCGCTGGCGGCCCGCCTGGGTCTTCGAGCGCGGCTTTTCCTGTCGAGCCTTGCGCTTGCGCTGTTCGTGTTGATCGTCGGCCCGGACCCCTCGGTGCTGCGGGCGGCGGCCATGGGTGGCATCGGTCTCGCGGTCATCGCTTTCGGGGCGCGCGCCGAGCCTCTGCACGCGCTCGGAATCGCCGTCACCGTGGTCGTCCTTCTCCGGCCCGGCCTCGTCTATTCGGTCGGGCTCCACCTCTCGGTCGCCGCCACCGCCGGCATCGTGCTGTGGACGCGCCATCTCGGCGCCGGGCTCTCGTGGATGAAGCCGCGTCTCTTGGGCCTCGCCCTGGCCGCGACGCTCGCGGCCCAGATAGCGGTCGCCCCGGTGCTCGCCCTCGTGTTCGGCTCGCTGTCGGTGGTCGCCCCGGCGGCCAACCTCCTTGCCATGCCGGCCGTTCCGCCGGCGACGATCCTGGCCCTCGCGGCGGGCGCTGCGGGATCGGTCGCCCCGGGCCTCGGCCACCTTTTGGCCCGCTGCGGAGCCCCCTTTGCGGCGTGGATCCTGTGGACCGGCGATCTCTTCGGCGAAGTGCCCTGGGCGACGGTGGACGTCCCCGAAGCGGCAGGCTGGCTCCTGGCCGTCCCGACGTGCTGTGCCGCGGCGCTCGCCCTCCGCAGACTGTGAGCTCCGGGTAGGGTCGGAATCCATGGGCGCGTATCGCTGGTTGACTGAAGACGACCACGGCAATCAGGCGCGCGCCTCGGAGGATTTCGGGACGCGCTCCGAAGCGGAAGCATGGATGACCGAGGGGTGGGAGCAGCTCAGGGCCTCCGGCGGGAAGACCGTTGCCTTGGTGAGCGACGGCGACCGCGTCCTCTACCGCATGAGCCTCGAGGATGCCTAGGTGATCAACCGGTGAGCGCTGGATGAGTGACGCGGTCTATCTGCTGGCCGGCGAGGAATTTCTGGCAGACGAAGCCACGGACAAGATCCGGGCCCAGGTGGGCACCGATCCTCTGTCTGAGATACACCTCGATGGGAGCGTGGCGCCGTCGGAGATCACGACCGCCCTCGAGACCTCCTCGCTCCTCGGAGGACGCAGGCTGGTGGTCGTGAGGCGGGCAGACGAGCTGCGCAAGGAGCATCTGACGGCACTCGAGAGCTATCTCCGCTCGCCGTCCCCCGACTCCGTCCTGGTGCTGATCGCCTCGCAGCGCGGCAAGCTGGCCTCGCTCGTGAAGGCCGCCGGATCCGTCATCGCGCTCGAGGCCCCCCGCGGCCGGCGACTCGTTGGGTGGCTGAGGCAACGGGCCACAGCCGTTCATCTCAAGCTCGACGACCGCGGTGCGTGGGCGCTGATCGATGCGGTCGGGACCGAGCTGCGCGATCTTGACGCTGCGCTCGAGCAGATGTCGACGGGATTGGGGGCCGGGGCGCGGGTGAGCGCCGCCGAGGTGCGCCGGGCTTTCCCCCGCTTGTCGGATGAACGCATCTACGCCCTTACCGATGCGGTCGGCGAGCGCAAGCTCGCGCCCGCGATGGCCACACTCCGCCGGCTATTGGATCAGGGTGATG
>JACDBF010000008.1 GCA_013695055.1 Actinomycetota bacterium | reverse complement strand
GAGCGAAGATCGGAGGTCGAGGCGCTGGGCGCGGCCGGCGCGCACGCGGTCTTGGTGGGGGAGGCCCTGGTCACGGCGCCCGATCCCGAGGCCAAGCTGCGCGCGCTCGCCGGGACCGAATGAAGACGGGGCCCGTTCCCGACGGGCAGGGACGCTTCGGCGAGTTCGGAGGCCGCTATGTGCCCGAAGCGCTCATGGGCGCGCTCGACGAGCTCGAGCGCGCCTGGGAGGACGCGCGCGACGACGCGACTTATCGCGCCGAGCTCGACGACTTGCTCACGACGGTGGCCGGCCGCCCCACACCTCTTTACGAGGCGACGCGTTTTTCGGAGCGCGCGGGAGCGCGGGTGGTGTTGAAGCGTGAGGACCTTGCCCACACCGGCGCTCACAAGATCAACAACACACTTGGTCAGGTGCTGCTCGCGAGGAGGATGAAAAAGGAGCGGATCATCGCGGAGACGGGCGCCGGCCAGCACGGCGTCGCGACCGCCACCGCCGCGGCCTACTTCGGACTTCCGTGCGTCGTCTACATGGGCACCGTCGACGTCGCCCGCCAGCACCTGAACGTCGTGCGCATGCAGATGCTGGGGGCCGAGGTGGTGCCCGTCGAGACGGGATCGGCCACTCTCAAAGACGCTATCAATGAGGCTCTGCGCGACTGGGTCACAAACGTCGAGCACACCCACTACGTAATCGGCTCGGTCGTGGGGCCCCACCCATTCCCGGAGATGGTTGCGTCCTTGCAAACGATCATCGGCGAGGAGGCGCGCCGTCAGGCACTCGAGCTTTGTGGCGCCTTGCCGGCGCGCGTCGTCGCCTGCGTCGGCGGCGGGTCAAATGCGATCGGGCTGTTTCGCGGCTTCTACAGGGACGACGAGGTTCGGTTGATCGGCGTCGAGGCCGCGGGGGAAGGGCTCGAGAAGAGGCACGGCGCATCCATCACCCGGGGACGGCCGGGCGTCCTCCACGGTGCCCGAAGCCTGATTCTGCAGGGCGATGAGGGCCTGATAAGCGAGGCCCACTCCATCTCGGCGGGGCTCGACTACCCGGGCGTCGGGCCCGAGCACGCGTGGCTGGCCGCCAGCGGCCGAGCCGCCTACGAGTCGGCGACCGACGCCGAGGCCGTGGAGGCATTCTCGGTTCTGTGCCGCACCGAGGGGATCATCCCGGCGCTGGAGCCGTCGCACGCGCTCGCGTACGTGCTCCGCTCCGATGAGGAGGACCTCGTTCTGGTCGGCCTATCGGGGCGCGGGGACAAGGACGTCGCCACCATCGCCGAGTCGCTGGGTCTGTGACCGCCCTTCTAGAGCATCTCGAGAGTCGCCGGGCGGAGGGGCACAAGCTCCTCGTGCCCTACCTAATGGCCGGGTTGCCGGACGCTTCGAGCTTTCCCGGAGCGCTCGACGCCCTTCTCGCGCAGGGCGACGCGGTGGAGGTTGGGATCCCGTACTCAGACCCCCTCATGGACGGGCCCGTCATCGCCGCGGCCGGCGAGCGCGCACTCCGGGCCGGCGTCGGTCCCCTCCGGGCCGTCGCGATGGGAGCCGAGCCGGACTCCGAGGTTCCGCGGCTGGTCATGACCTATTACAACCCCATTCACCATCTCGGCGAGGATCGGTTCTGCGATCTGCTGTCGCGGTCGGGCTACAGTGGGCTCATCGTTCCGGATCTTCCCGTCGAAGAATCCGAAAACCTGCGCTCGTGTGCCGCCGATCGGGGGCTTGCGTGGGTCCCCCTAGTGGCGCCGACCTCGTCGGCGCGACGTGTCGAGGCCATCGTCGCGACCGCTACGGGATTCGTCTACGCCGTCTCGACCTTGGGCGTCACCGGCCACCGGGACCAGCTTTCCGAGAGGGCCGGGCGCGTCGTCGCCGCCTGCCGGGAGGCCACCGATCTCCCCGTGTGTGTGGGCATCGGGGTATCGACGCCCGAACAGGCGCGCGCCGCGACCGCCGCCGCGGATGGGGTCGTGATCGGCTCGGCCGTCGTGCAGCTGATCCTGGAGCGGGGCGCTGAGGCTGCAGGCTCGTTCCTGTCGTCCGTGAGAAGCGCCCTGGACGGCGTTGCGTCCTCCTCCTAGACCGAAAAGATCGGCAAAAGTGCCTAGCGTCGCGGGGTTCATGGAGGGCCCGTCTGGCCCGATATCTGGAGTATTAGCCCCTATCCGGAGGACGGACATGCGTCAGGTGAGGATCACCAAGCAGCGCAAACCGCGACCCTGACGCTCGCGCGCGGGCGCGTCCGACTCGAGCCCTAATTCCAGGTCGCCCCTTCCGGAACCGATACCCACGCCATGGATCGAGTCGTCGAGGAAGGCACGCTCGTGGGGCCGGAGCCCATGCCCGCCTTCGAGGAGGCCGTCATTGGGATGGGCATGCTCGACCTCGAGGGGCGCTTCATAACGGTCAATGCGGCGCTGTGCGATCTGCTGGGGAGGAGCCGCACCGACCTTGTGAGCTCGACCCTCCACGGCGTCACCGGTGAGGACGACATCATCAAGGTCTTCGACGCGGCGGCATCGCTTGGCAATGCCATGCGAGCTCCATTCGTCTTCGAGAAGCCCTGCCGCCATGCGGGCGGACGGACGATGTGGCTGAGCATCGCCGTGTCCATAGTCGAGGATCGGTCGAATCGTGCGTTCCGCCTCTTTGCCCAGTTCGTGGACGTGAGCGAACGCAAGAGCGCGGAGGGCCGGCTGGGCGAGGCCCTGGGCCGCTACCGGTCGCTGGTCGAGAACTTGCCCGCCATCACCTACATCCTGAACGCAGCCGACGACTTCGCTACGACGCTCTACATCAGCCCCCAAATCCAGGAGCTCTTGGGATTGTCGCCCGAGTTGGTGATGGCCGGCACGGACATGTGGTGGCCGGGAACGCATCCCGATGACCGCAAAGACGTCAAATCGGCCACCTGGGAGCATGTCCGCACCGGCCGGCCACTCAGCATCGAATACCGGATGATCGCCACCGATGGGCGCATCCTGTGGTTTCGCGACGAGGCCACCATGGTGCGCGACGCCGCCGGCCGCCTCCTCTACGGCCAGGGCGTTATGCACGACATCACCGAGCGCAAGGAGGCGGAAGCTTCGCTGCGCGCCAGCGAAGAACGTTTTCGTTCGCTCATCCAGAACTCTCTCGACGTGGTGGTCATCTACGACGCGGCCGCCGTTGTGACGTACGTGAGCTCCTCCGTGGACAAGGTCATGGGGCACTCGACCGAAGCCATGCTCGGCAAAGCCGGCTTTGAGCTCGTCCATCCCGAAGACCGCCCCAGAGCGCGGCGGCTTTTCGAGCGTGCCCTAAGGGGGGCCGAGGGTGGCTTGGAAGCTCAAGTGCGCGCCCGCCACGGCGATGGATCGTGGCGCTGGCTCGAGATGATCGCGAGCAATCAACTCGGCATACCGAGCGTAGAGGGAATCGTGGTGAACTACCGCGATACGACCGAGCGGCACAGTCTCGAGGGCCAGCTCAGGCAATCGCAGAAGATGGAGGCCATCGGAAGGCTCGCCGGAGGAGTCGCTCACGATTTCAACAACCTCCTGTCGGTCATTCAGAACTATGCGAGCCTCATCCTCGAGAGCTTCGACGCCGGCGACCAACGTGGCGATGATGCACACGAGATCGTCAAGGCCTCGGAGAGAGCCGCGAACCTGACGCGTCAGCTGCTGGCCTTTTCCCGCAAGGAAGTCGCGCGCACGCAGGTCGTCGACCTCAACGAGGTCATCTCCGGTTTCCAAAAGCTTCTCGGACCGACAATCGGTGAGCACATCAGGTTAGACATGGATCTCATCCCGAACGTTCGCCCGATCAAGATGGATCCCAATCATCTCGAGCAAGTCATCATGAACCTGGCCGTGAACGCGCGCGACGCCATGCCTTTGTCCGGCGAGCTCTCCATCGCCACCTTCAACGACCAAGTGGATGACGCCTGCGCCTTCAAGCTGGGACTCGAGCCCGGCGACTACGCCTGCCTGAGGGTTACGGACAGCGGGCATGGCATTCCTGAGGACATAAGGAGCCAAGTGTTCGAACCCTTCTTCACCACCAAGCCGGTGGGCGCGGGCACCGGCCTAGGCCTCTCGACCGTTCACGGGATCGTCGCCCAGGCCGGAGGCGCCATCGCCATCGACTCCAAGCCCAGCGGCAAGGGGACGGCCCTCACCGTCTACTTCCCCGCGGTCGAGATGGATGTCGACGACCGGCCGGATGCTGCGCCCACGCCGGAAAGGGCTCCTGGGGCGGAGACGATCCTGGTGGTGGAAGACGAACCGGCCCTTCTGGGTCTCGTCAAGCGAGTTCTCGAGCGACAGGATTACGAGGTCCTGGCCGCAAACGGGGGCCCGGACGCGATCGAGTGCGCGCGTCTACATCCCGGCCCCATCCACTTGCTCGTCACCGACGTGGTCATGCCGGGCATGTCCGGAAAGGTCGTGGCCGAGCGGCTCGAGGCCCTGAGGGGCGGAATCAAGACGCTGTTCATGTCGGGCTATCCCCACGACGTGATCAGCGAACGGGGCCTGAGCGACATCGAGCACTATCTGGCCAAGCCTTTTCGGGCCGAGGATCTCCTCAAGAGCGTGAGAGAGGCCCTCGCGAGGCCTAGGTCTGAGAGCTCCCCGCCCTGCTTGGTGCCCGGAGCGGGATTCGAACCCGCACGCCCTTTCGGACAATGCCTTTTGAGGGCACCGCGTCTGCCGTTCCGCCATCCGGGCGAAGTGGGCATTCTAGGGGAGCTCTCTCGCCGAGCGGGTGTCAGATGGCGCATAGCGCCACTCCTCACCCACTCGGCAAATATAATCATTTGCTCATGCAGATCGAGAGGAGCCTCTCCGAGCTCGGCGACCGGTTGAGCCGGGCGCGCGCCGACTTGCGCATCGTCGAAGAGCAACTCGTTTTCCAGACGGACGTCCTCGAGGACGCCAAGACTCGCATGCTCGTGTCCGAGACGCCCCTCGCCGACCGCGCCTTTCGGGTAGCGCGCGACGACTACGACCGGATGAGGCGGGAGCGAGAGCGCGTGGCGGCCGAGGTTGCAGAGCTGCTGGCCGAGCAAGATCGCCTGCTCGATCGCATGCTGGGCTAGCGCCAGCGAAGAATCAGCAAGGGGCGGGACTTCAGGGTTAGAATGTGCGGCTACGATCGAGGTAGTGGGCGCGCGCAACCGTGAACGGGCTTGGATCGGGCTCGGATTAGAACGAACAAGGGGGAGAACTGTGAAGCGAAGGCTTGCAACTATCGCATCCGTCCTGGTTTTGGCGCTGGTGGGCGCCGCTTGCGGAGGCGGGGACGACGAGGGAGGCTCCGGCTCCGGGGGGTCGGATCTCGAGAAGATCCCCCTTTCCATCACTTTTCAAGGCGCCCTTTCCGGCCCTTACAGCTACCTGATAACTCCCTCCTTTCAGGGGGCCCAGATTCGGATCGACGAGCTGAACGCCGACGAGAGCTTTCCCGCGGAGATCACGCTGGAGCAAGGCGACACCCAAGGTGACCCGGCCAACGCTCCTCCCGTCGTCGAGAAAGCCTCGACCAACCCGGACACCGTGGCGATAATCGGGCCCGGCTTCTCAGGGGAATCGGCCGCGTCGGGCGACACTTACGACGAGGCGGGAATCCCCTTCGTGACTCCGTCCGCAACCGCGACCAGCCTCGGCGAGGAAGGCTGGGAGTACTGGTACCGGGGGTGCGGGAACGACGCGGGCCAGGGCGGGCTCGCCGGCACCTACATCGCCGAGAGTCTGAAGCCGGCAAACCTGTTCGTGGCGCACGACAAGAGCGACTACGGCCAGCCTCTTGCCGAGACGGTGCGGGACACCGCCGACCAGGGGGGCGTCGAGCAGGTTGGTTTCGAAGGCGTCGAAGCCGGCGCGGACGACTATTCGTCGCTGATCAGCGCGATCGAGGCGGCCGGAGCCGAAGCCTTCTTCTTCGGCGGTTATGACGCCGACTTCGGCAAGATCGTCAAGCAGGCCCGCGACGCTGGCGTCGACATTCCCATGATGTCGGGCGACGGCTCCCTGTCGTCCACCTTCATCGACTTAGCCGGCGCCGGCGCCGACAACGTCACGTTGATTGCACCGACGAACATCGGCGGCGACTTCGTCGACAAGTACAACACCGAGGTCGGCGGCGATGCTTCCTCGGTGCCGATCTATGCGGGCGAGGGATACGACGTCGCGAGCATGTTCGGGGAAGGCATAAAGCAGGCCCGCGAGGACGGTCTGGAAGACCCGGAGGAGATCCGAACCGCCATAAAGGAATACTTGGACTCGCTCGTCGGGGGCGAAGGGTCCTTCGATGGGGAAGCCAAGACGTACGCGTGGGACGAGACGCACGAGCTCAGCGAAGAGGTCGAGACGCTCTTCTACCTCTACGAGGTGAACGGCGGCGAGATCAACCCGCTCGGCACCGCGGCGGAGGCCTTAGGGAGCTAGCTTTCGGGGGAGCGGTAACTCGAGGTGGTAGGAGAAAGGGGCAGGTCGTGAAGACCTGCCCCTTTGCCTGTAACGGCGGTCTCTAGGAGACGCATGGACTTCTTAGCAGATTGTGCAACCAACGTTGCCGATCAGTTCTGGGCGCAGACGCGCAACGGCTTAACGCTGGGATCGATCTACGCGATGATCGCCCTCGGATACACGATGGTGTACGGTGTGTTGCAGCTGATCAACTTCGCCCACTCCGAAGTGTTCATGGTCTCCACCGTCGCCGCGCTCTACGCGATTCCCGCCTTTGGGGTGACCGACGGAGATCCCGCGACTGGAATCGCCGTAATTTTCATTCTCATAGGAGTACTTCTCTGCTGTATGGCCGCGTCGGGGGCGCTGGCGGTCCTTCTCGAGCGCCTTGCGTACCGGCCACTCCGAAAACGACATGCGCCGCGGCTCTCTTTCCTGATCAGCGCGATCGGCGCATCGTTGTTCATTCAGTATTTGTTCGTGCTCATGGACGGGCAGCACTATCTGTTTCCCATTCGCGGGATCGCCGACCCGCTCGGCACCCCGCTGCTGATTATCGGCGGTTTTCTCGCCGTGGTCGCGATCGGTCTTCTGGTAACGGGGACTCGTAGAGGGGAAGAGGGCTGGGTAGACGCCGGCACTCTTGCCGGCCTCGGAGCGATCGCGACGCTGATCCTGGGTGCAATCCTCGTCATCAAGCTGCCCGACATCCTGGGCCCGACTCCCCAGTCGGTGCCGGAGCTCTTTTCTACGTCGACGGTGTTCACTTTGTTCGGCGCGCCGATCAGCAACAAGCGCATCATGGTCGTCGTAGTGACTGTGGTCATGCTCGTAATACTCGATGCGTTCGTCCGCAGGACGCGTATGGGCAGGGGGATCAGGGCGGTGGCCCAGGACTCCGAGGCGGCGTCTCTCATGGGCGTCAACATCAACCGAGTCGTCGTCGTTACTTTTTTGGTCGGCGGACTCATGGCAGGAGCCGCCGGACTTCTTTATCAAATCGTCCTCGGGGCGCCTGCCTTCTGGTTCATCGGCTTCAAGCCGGGCATCAAGGCCTTCGTAGCGGCGGTCCTGGGCGGTATCGGCAACATTCGCGGAGCCATGTTGGGCGGTTTGCTCCTGGGACTGGTGGAAGCATACGCGGTCCCGTGCATCGGGACGCAGTGGATAGATGTGACCGCCTTCGTGGTCCTGGTCGCCGTCCTCATGTTCCGGCCCACCGGCATCCTCGGCGAACAGGTAGGTGCCTGACATGAGCGAACGGCAGCGGGAGCTTCAAAGAAGCTACCGAGAACGCCTGCAGAGGATGCGCGCGCAGAGGTCGTCCGCGCGCGGCAAGCTGAGGGAGGTGATCGCCAAGGACGCCGAACCTATTACGTCTCGGTGGCGGGCGCTCCGAGCCTGGTTGGACGAGCACAGCAAAGTCTCCTATCCCGGTTTGTCGATCCTCCTCATAGCGGTGATTGCATTCTTGCCACTTCTCGGGGAGGTCGTCGATCTGCCCAGCGAGCTGGATCAAGCCACCAGCGGAAGCGTCCTGGCGCGCGTGATGCTTTTCTCGTTGTTTGCATTGGGTCTGAACGTGGTGGTCGGTTTCGCGGGCCTGTTGGATCTTGGCTATGTCGCTTTCTGGCTCATGGGCTCATACACGGCCGCCATCCTGACGGGAGCTCAGGATTACTCGGAGAAGATCCAGCAAGGCGCCTCGTTCACGGAGGTTCAGGAACCGGTCTGGCAGATGTGGATGTGGCTCATCTTGGCCATCGCCCTGGGAGTTGCAATAGTCACCGGCATCGCCCTTGGCTCGCCAACATTGCGACTGCGCGGTGACTACCTGGCGATCGTGACGCTGGGCTTCGGGGAGATCCTGCGGATCACGGCCAACAATCTCACTTCGGTGACCGGTGGGCCGAGAGGGGTCCGCTCGATTCCGCATCCAGAGATAAGAGTGGGAGATGCCGAGCTCGTGTGGGGGACTCTTCTCGACACCAAGTACTACTGGCTTCTTTTGGCCCTTGTCATTCTATGGATAATCGCCATTCGCAAGCTCGATGATTCTCGCATCGGAAGAGCGTGGGTCGCAATCCGCGAAGACGAGGTGGCGGCCGCAGCCATGGGCGTGCCCGTAGTGCGCATGAAGCTGGCGGCGTTTGCGATCGGCGCATGCACCGCAGGAGTGGGCGGCGTCATATATGCCGAGCAGGTCAACTTCATAAATCCACCGACGTTCAGCCTCATACAATCCATCCTCATCTTGTCCATGGTCGTGTTGGGTGGGATGGGATCCATCGCCGGATCGATCGTGGGTGCGGCGGCCCTGGTGATAATTCCCGACGCGCTGTTGCGGGAGCAGGACGAGTACCGTTTCTTTCTCTTCGGGTTCGTGCTGGTCGTCATCATGATCTTCAGGCCCCAAGGACTCGTCCCATCCAAGCGACGAAAGGCGGAGCTGGTCGGTGGAGGGCAAGCCGAGATCCTCGACCCAGCTCATGCTAGGAGCTCTTAGTGCCGGGATTGCTCGAGACGAAGGGCGTCACCAAGCAGTTCGGGGGTCTGACTGCCGTCAAGGACGTCGATCTGACCATAGAGAAGGATCAGATCCGAGGCCTGATCGGCCCCAACGGAGCGGGCAAGACGACCTTTTTCAACCTCATGACCGGCATCTTCGCTCCGACAAAGGGCGCGATCGTCTTCGATGGCCTGCCACTGCTGGAGGCCAAGAGGTTAGGCGTGTGGAACAGGCAGCGGCGGCCCTTCGAGATCACCAAGGGCGGCATCGGCCGCACGTTTCAAAACATCAGGTTGTTCCAGAACATGACGGCGTTGGAAAACGTGATCGTCGGAACGGACGCCCACCACCACACGAATGTGCTGGACGCGATCTTTCGCACGCCGCGGCTTCGGCGTGAGGAAGCCGAGGGCCAGGAGGAGGCTGAGAACGCGCTCGAATTCGTGGGCATTCACAAGTACGCGAACGAAGTCGCCGGGAATCTTTCCTACGGCGATCAACGACGGGTCGAGATCGCCCGCGCCCTTGCGACCAAGCCCAAGCTGCTGCTTCTGGACGAGCCGGCGGCCGGGATGAACCCGACGGAGAAGGCCAGCCTGATGGAGCTCATCTCGAAGATCCGAGACGAGAACGTGACGATTCTCATCATCGAGCACGACATGAAGGTCGTGATGGGCATCTGCGATCAAGTCGCGGTGCTCGATTACGGCGTGAAGATAGCGGATGGCGCTCCCGCCAGTGTGCAGAAAGACCCCAAGGTCGTCGAGGCCTATCTCGGGAGCGGGGCGGCCGAAGAGACAACGCCATCCTCTACTCCTCGCCGGAGCAGCGAGGTTGACGGCTCGGAGATCGCCGGGACTCCCACGGACCACGAGCGATGACCGATGACCTGCTCGAGCTTCAAGATGTCGTGGTTCGGTACGGTGGGATTGAAGCGGTGCGAGGCATCTCCTTCAACGTGGCCGACGGGGAGCTCGTGACGTTGATCGGCGGGAACGGGGCCGGGAAGACGACGACTCTGACCACCATCTCGGGGATCAAGCGCCCGTCCGGAGGGACGATCTCGTTCGCGGGCGAGCGCATCGACAACCTGCCGGCGCACGAGGTCGTGGAGCTGGGAGTGTGTCAGGCCCCCGAGGGCCGCCGCATCTTTCCGAGAATGAGCGTCCGCGAGAACTTGGTGATGGGCGCCTTTGCGCGCGGCAGCGCCAAGCAGGCGGACGTGGACCGGGTCTTCGATCTTTTTCCCGTGCTGAAGGAACGTCAGAAGCAGGCGGGCGGGACTCTGTCGGGCGGAGAGCAGCAGATGCTCGCCATCGGTCGCGCGCTGATGTCGGAGCCGAAGCTCCTCATGTTGGACGAGCCCTCGATGGGCCTTGCCCCCAAGTTCGTCGAAAAGATCTTCGAGCTGCTGGGGGACATCCACTCGCAGGGGACCACGATTCTCCTCGTCGAGCAAAACGCGCATCTCGCGCTGCAGATCGCCGACCGGGGCTACGTGCTCGAGTCGGGCGAGATCGTTCTCGAGGACGACGCCAAGAAGCTCCTCGGGAACGATCAGGTCCGCAAGGCCTATCTGGGCGAGAGCTGACCGCGGAGACACCGATCCGCTCATCCCCGGGCGAGCACATGTCCCCGGACGACTTCCGCCGTCACGGGCGCGCGGTCATCGACTGGATCGCCGGCTACATGGAGTCGGTCGAGACCCATCCAGTGCTTTCCCGTTCCGAGCCCGGAGAGGTGCGCGCCCGGCTTCCCCAGCATCCTCCCGAGATGGGCGAGCCGTTCGAAGCCATGCTGCGCGACGTCGACGAGATAGTGCTGCCTGGGATAACCCACTGGCAGTCGCCCACCTTCTTCGCCTACTTCCCGGCCAACGCGTCCGGCCCGGCAATTCTCGGCGAGCTCCTGTCCGCAGGCTTGGGTGTCCAGGGGATGCTGTGGACGACGAGCCCGGCGTGCACGGAGCTCGAGACGCACATGCTCGACTGGCTCGTCGAGCTGCTCGACCTACCGGAACGGTTCTCGTCTCGGGGCCCAGGAGGCGGAGTCATTCAGGACTCGGCATCGAGCGCCACGTTGTGCGCGCTCATCGCCGCGCGCGAGCGCGTCACTTCGGGAGCCTGCAACCGGTCCGGCATCGACCGGCGGCTCACCGTCTACTCGTCGTCCGAGGCCCATTCTTCGGTCGAAAAGGCGGTGCGAGTCGCGGGCCTGGGGTCCGACAGCTTGCGGGCGGTTCCCATCGATGCGAGCGGCGCCATGAAAGCGGATGCCTTACGCATGCAAGTGACCAGGGACGTGGCGGACGGCGCCACGCCCTGCCTGGTTGTGGCGACGGCCGGCACGACTTCCTCTCTCGCCCTTGATCCCGTCGCGGAGATCGCCGAGGTGTGCGAATCCCACGGCATGTGGCTTCACGTCGATGCGGCGATGGCGGGCACGGCCGCGCTCTGCCCCGAGCTGCGCTTCGTCAACGATGGCCTCGAGAGCGCCGACAGCTACTGTTTCAACCCGCACAAGTGGATGCTCGTCAACTTCGATTGCGACTGCTTCTACGTAAGCGACCGGGCCGCGCTTATCAACGCTCTGAGCGTGCTTCCCGAATACCTTCGCAACGAGGCGTCCGAGTCGGGGGACGTAATCGACTACAGAGACTGGCAGATACCTCTCGGGAGGCGCTTTCGCGCTTTGAAGCTGTGGTTCGTGATCCGTCACTACGGGATCGAGGGCTTACGCGCGTTCGTGCGGCGGCACATCGAGCTGACGCACGCGCTCGTCGAGTGGATAGAAGATGATCCCGATTTCGAGATCGTTTCGCCGCCGTGGCTCAATCTCGTGTGCTTCAGCCATCGGGCGGGAGACGAGGTCACCCAGGAGATCATGAGGCGAGTGAACGCATCCGGCCGCATGTACATCACGCATACGAGGGTGGACGAGCGCGTGGTGCTTCGCATGTGCGTCGGTCAAACGCACACCGAGAGCGAGCACATCGAACGGGCGTGGTCCACGCTGCGTCAAACGGCAGCGGAAATCGCCGCCGAACGCGGGTGAGCTCGGCCCGCTCCGAGGACCTTAGCCAGCTCATGGAGGAAGTCGTCTCCTGCAGGGCATGCCCCCGCCTCGTCTCGTGGAGAGAGGAGATAGCGCGCGTTAAGCGAGCCGCGTTCGCGGATCAAGAGTATTGGGGCCGGCCGGTTCCGAGCCTGGGCGATCCGGGAGCGCTCGTGCTGGTCGTCGGTCTTGCGCCGGCAGCTCACGGAGGCAATCGCACCGGCCGCATCTTTACCGGCGACCGCTCCGGCGACTGGTTGTTCGCCTCCCTGCACCGAACCGGTTACGCGAACCAGCCGGTGTCGCTACACCGCGGCGACGGGCTGAAGCTCACCGGCGTATATGTGACCGCGGCCGTCCGCTGCGCTCCGCCGGGGAACGGGCCGGCCATCGCGGAGCGCGAGGCCTGCAGTCCCTACCTCATCCGAGAGCTGGAGCTGCTGGCAGAGGTGCGTGTGATCGTCGCCTTGGGGGCGTTCGCGTGGGACGCGGCGATCAGGACCCTCGCGCACGTCTCGGGAATGCGTCTCAGGCCCAAGCCCCGCTTCGGCCACCTCGCCGAGGCTTCGATCGCGCGTTACGAGTTGCTCGGCTGCTACCACCCGAGCCAGCAGAACACTTTCACGGGGCGGCTCACCGAGCCCATGCTCGACTCCGTATTCTCCCGGGCCCGGGCCCTGGCGGGCGCCTGAATACCGGATCCCCCGCTCCCTTGACGGCCGCCGTTAGGGTGACCTAACATCTGCATCGCCTAAGCGATAACCTTCGGGTGGCCGAAGATGCCACAAGGCGAAAGGGGACCGATCGTGCGCAGGCTGGCCGGGCTCATGGCCCTAGTTGCGGCAGTGGGAATGCTCTCGGCGTGCGGGAGCGACTCTTCAGGAGGTTCCGGCGCCGGAGGGGCGTCGCTGGTCGTCTACTCGGGCCGGGAGGAGGAGCTGGTCGCGCCCTTGCTGGCCCGTTTCGAGAAGGACGAGGGCATCGATCTTGAAGTGCGCTACGGCGACTCCGCCGAGCTCGCCGCCACGCTTCTCGAGGAAGGCGACGCCGCCCGGGCCGACGTCTTCTTCTCTCAGGACGCGGGCTCGCTCGGGGTCGTGGCGGAAGCCGGGCTCTTGACCGAGCTGGACGACTCGATCCTCGAGCGCGTCGACTCCCAGTTCCGCTCCGATGAGGGTCTATGGGTCGGCACGTCGGGCCGCGCCCGCGTGGCCGCGTACAACACGAATGCGCTGGCCGAAGAGGACCTTCCCGACTCGGTTCACGCCTTTACCGATCCCGAATGGAAGGGCCGGATCGGCTTTCCGCCCACCAACTCTTCCTTCCAGGCGTTCGTGGCCGGCATGATCGCGACCGAGGGCGAGGACGATACGCGCGCTTTCTTGGGGGGCCTCGTTGCCAACGAGCCCGAGACCTACGAGGACAACGAGGCCGTCGTCCGAGCGCTCGCGGAGGGCGTGATCGATGTCGGGCTCGTGAACCATTACTACATCTACGAGGTGGAGGCGGACGAGGGGCCGATTCCGGTGGAGAACCATTTCTTCACGGGAGGCGATCCCGGAGCTCTCGTGAACGCGGCCGGCGTGGGCGTGCTCGCCTCCTCTGAGGAGATGGACGCGGCGCGCTCCTTTGTCGAGTATCTCACCGGTGATGCGGGCCAGAGATACTTCGCCGAGGACACCTTCGAGTACCCGGTCGCCCACGGGCTCAAGCCCAGCGTCGAGCTCGTCACCCTGGACCAGATTCAGTCTCCCGATGTAGACCTCTCCGATCTGGGAGAAAGGCTGCAGCCGGCGCTCACCCTTCTCGCCGAGGTGGGGCTGCTGTGACGCGAGCGAGGGTATGAGCCTCGCCGGCCATCTCGCCCCGAGCCGGGCCCCCGTCTTTCGCGGCCGGCCGGCGCGCGGCGGTCTGCTGGTCGCGGGCCTGGCCGTGGGCGCGCTCATGCTGCTGCCGGTCGCCTACCTGGTGCTACGGGCCGCCGGAGCGAGCACCGAGAGCTGGGACCTCATCCTGAGAGCGCGGACGCTTGCCCTGGCCTTCAGGAGCATCGGGCTGGCCGCGGCCGTCACGGCGAGCGCGGTCGCGATCGGGGTTCCGCTCGCATGGTTGACGGCCCGCACCGACCTTCCCTCCCGGCGCCTGTGGAGCGTCCTCGTAGCGCTCCCGTTGGTGATCCCGAGCTATGTGGGCGCGTTCGCCCTCATCGCGGCCCTCGGTCCGGGCGGGATCGTTCAGGATCTGCTGGCAAAGCCTTTCGGGGTCGAGCGCTTGCCGGACATCTCCGGCTTTGTGGGAGCGTGGCTTGCGCTCACACTGTTCACCTATCCCTACGTCTATCTTCTCGTCGCATCCGGAATCAAAGGGCTCGATCCGTCGCACGAGGAGGCCGCGCGCGGCCTAGGCGAGAGCGCGTGGTCGACGTTCGTGCGCGTGACTCTGCCGATGCTCCGCCCCTCGATAGCCGCGGGATCTTTGCTGGTCGCCCTCTACACGCTCCACGATTTCGGCGCCGTTTCCCTGATGCGCTTTCAGACCTTTACCCAGGCGATCTATCTACAGTACCGAGGAGCGTTCGATCGCACGCCCGCGGCGATCCTGTCGCTGTTCTTGGTGGCGCTGGCTCTGGGGGTGCTGGTGATGGAGCACAAGGCCAGGGGAAGGGCGCGTTACTACCGCTCGGGGGCGGGTAGCAAACGCCCGTCGCGCGTCCTGTCGCTGGGGCGCTGGAAGTGGCCCGCGCTGCTGTTTTGCGGAGCAGTGACGGCGGCCGCGTTCGCGCTTCCGGTCTCCGTGATCGCCTTCTGGCTGATCAGAGGGGCTGTGTCCGGAGACGGTCTCAATCTCACCTGGGCGGCCGCCGGCAACTCGGTGCTGGTATCGGGGGCCGGAGCTCTGGTCGCTCTCGTTGCCGCGCTGCCGGTTGCGCTTCTTGCGGTTCGTTTTCCGGGCCGGTCGACGACGGTCATGGAGCGCTTGTCCTATTCTGGATACGCCCTTCCGGGGATCGTGGTCGCGCTGGCCCTGGTCTTCTTTACGGCCAACTTCTCCCCGGCCCTCTATCAAAGCCTTCCGCTGGTCGTCATCGCCTACGTCGTGCTTTTCTTGCCCCAAGCCGTCGAGCCGCTGAGCGCCTCACTTCTACAACTGGGCCCGCGCATGGAAGAGGCCGCGCGCGCCCTCGGAGTGCGGCGGACGAGGGTGTTCGCGCGCATCGTGGCGCCGCTCATTGCAAGAGGCCTGGTCTCGGGCGCGGCGCTCGTCTTCTTGACTGCGATGAAGGAGCTGCCGGCGACCCTCTTGCTTCGGCCCACGGGTTTCGAGACTCTGGCGACGCGTGTGTGGACGGGCGCGACCGCGGGACTGTATGCCCACGCTGCAGGTCCGGCCTTGTTGCTGGTGGCTGCATGCGCCGTACCTCTGTATGTGCTGGCGCGGCGGGTGGAAGTTCGGGAAGTCGAGGTGAAGGCCGACTGAACGGTTGCGAGGACGCGGTTCTGAGCTGCCGGGGCGTGTCGAAGAGCTTCGGATCCGTGGCCGCGCTCGAGTCTTTCGATCTCGAGCTTCGGGCGGGCTCGCTCATGGCTTTGTTGGGCCCGAGCGGCTGCGGCAAGACCACCGCGCTCAGGATCATGGCCGGTTTCGAGCGTCCGGATGCCGGCGAGGTCTGGGTGGCCGAACGGCGAGTCGCCGCGAGGCGCGCGTGGGTCGCGCCCGAGCACCGGCGCATCGGGATGGTGTTTCAGGACTGGGCTCTCTTTCCGCACCTCGATGTCTGGCACAACGTCGCCTTCGGTCTGCCCAAGGAGCACGGCGAACGCGTTCGTGAGGTGCTCGAGCTCGTGAGGCTTTCAGGCTACGACAGGCGCATGCCGCATGAGCTATCGGGGGGTCAGCAGCAGAGAGTCGCGCTCGCGCGCGCCTTGGCCCCCAGTCCGCAGGTGATCTTGCTCGACGAGCCCTTCTCGAACCTCGACGCATCCTTGCGGGCAAGCGTGCGGGCCGAGGTCCGCGCAGTCTTGCGGGCCGCCAAGGCGACCGCGATCTTCGTGACGCACGACCAGGAAGAGGCGCTGTCCATCGCGGACGAGTTGGCCGTCATGTGCGCGGGTCGCATCCTGCAGGTGGGAGCCCCCCACGACGTCTATCGCGCGCCCCTTAGCCGGCAAGTCGCCGGGCTCGTCGGCGAAGCGAACTTTCTGCCCGGTCGGGTCGCGCGCGAACGAGTCTCGACGCCTCTTGGAACGATGCCGGCTCGAGGGGTCGGCGACGGCGCGGTGCAGGTCATGATCAGGCCCGAGACCATTCATCTGGAAGCCGGCTGCATTGACGATGCCGTGATCGTAGATACCGAGTTCTACGGCCATGATCAAGTGGTGCGGGCGCGGCTTGCGGACGGCACCGCGATCGACGTACGTCTGCTGGGGCCTCGGCCCGACTTGGCGATCGGTTCACAGGTGCGCGTAACTCTTACGGAGCCGCCGCATTTCTATCCCGCACCTTCGGGCAGTAGCATCCGCCTCTAGGACGATCGATCAGGAGGCGCCGATGCTTGCCGACAGAGTGGAAAGCTCGATGAACGAACAGCTTGGGATGGAGCTGCAATCGGCCTACGTTTACCTCGCCATGGCCGGGTATAGCGAATCAGAGAGCCTGCCGGGATTTGCAAGCTGGCTGCGAGTGCAGGCGCGCGAAGAGGTGGCACACGGGATGAAGTTCTTCGACTTCATATGCGACCGTGGTGGACGCGTCCGCCTCGGCTCGCTGGGAGAGCCACCTGCAGACTACAAGGGTCCCCTGGCGGTTTTCGAGGAGGCTCTGGAACATGAGCGGGCCGTGAGCGAAGCCATCGGACGGCTCTACTCGATCGTGGTCGAAGAGAAGGACTACGCGTCGCAGGCGTGGCTCGATTGGTTCGCGACCGAACAGGTCGAGGAGGAGAAAAGCGTCGGGCAGATAGTCGACTCGTTACGCCGCATCGGAGACCGAGGGGATGCCCTTTTTCTATTGGACAAAGATCTGGCGGCGCGTGCAGGCGCGTGACGGGGGACTTCAACCGTAATCGCGCAACGCGAGTGCAGCCTCGATGTGGGAAAGGTGCGTTAGTCCCTGCGGGAAGTTGCCAAGCATGAGCCCGGTGGCCGGATCGTACTCCTCGGAGAAAAGCCCCAGATCGTTTGACGCGCCGCACGCTTTGTCGAAGATGGCGCGCGCCTCGTCGCTTTGGCCTTGGCGGGCGAGACATTCGGCCATCCAAAAGGAGCAGCACAGAAAGCGCCCCTCATCGCCTTCTAAGCCATCGGCCGTGCGATACCGCAAGATGAGCCCGTCCTCTTCCAGGTCTGTGCGTATCGCGGCCACCGTGCCCACCATGCGCTCGTCGGCCCAGTCGACAAAGCCGACGTTGGGGAGCAAGAGCAGCGCCGCGTCCATCTCGGTCGTGCCGAAGGCCTGTACGAAGCTCGTGCGCTCCTGGTTGTATCCGTGTGTCATGACCGCGGCTTTGATGCCGTCGCGAGTCCTCGTCCACTCATGGACCCGCGCTGTGCGCCCGGTGGCGAGCGCAAGGGAGATGCCGCGGTCGAGGGCTACCCAGCACATCACTTTGGATTGCACGAAGTGGCGAGGCTCGCCGCGCACCTCCCAGATGCCCCGGTCCGGTTCGGCCCAGCACCGAGAAGCGGTCTCGACGAGCTCGACGAGGAACTTCCAGTAGTCCTCCGAGGGTGAATGACCGCGTTGATGCCACCGCCAGGCGATCTCCAGCAGCGCTCCGTAGACGTCGAGCTGGGTCTGTGCGTACGCAGCGTTGCCCACGCGGACGGGACCGACTCCCCGGTAGCCCTCTAAGTCCTCGAGCTCGTGCTCGGTGAGGCGATGCTCTCCGCCCACGCCGTACATGACCTGTAGCTCCTGGGCGCTTCCGGCCGCGCTGCGTTCGACGAATCGCCGAAATCCGTCGGCCTCGGCGACGTAACCCAGCTCAGCGAGAGAAGCGAGCGTGAACGCCGAATCGCGTATCCAGCTGAAGCGGTAGTCCCAGTTCCGGTTTCCCTCCAAGCTCTCGGGGAGCGATGTGGTTGGGGCCGCGCATATGGCTCCTGTGGGGGCATTGGTGAGTCCCTTCAAGACGAGCGCGGAGCGCATTGCGTCGCGTTCGAGCTGGGAACGAGCGTGCCCCTTCTTGGCCCAGCGATCCCACCAATGAACGGTCTGTTCGAGGCGGCGGTCGAGCTCGGTGGGTTCGGGCGGCTTGGGCGTTCGGTTGTCCAGGGTTTCCGGAAGGGCGAAGTGGATCGAGGTTCGGACGCGCTCTCCGGCGGAGACGGGAAAGCGCGCATGGAGGTCATGATGTCCGGCAGGCTCCAACCGGGCGTCGCTCCACAACACCAGCGCGGCCGCTCCGCCGAGCGCGCTGAACGCTCCCGGGTCTTCGGCCCTTATCCACGGCTGAATTCCTCCATAGTCGAAGCGAGGGCAGGCGAGGAGCTCGAAATCCATCGTTCCCTCGAGGCCGTCGACCACGCGCAGAAGCTGTTGGAATGGATCCTGGCGCCCACCCGATCGCATGGTGAAGCAATCGAAGACGCGCGCGCTACCCGACTCCGCGCGGAAGGTCGTCTCGAGAACCAGCGTATCGGGAAGATAACGGCGAGACGCCGAGTGCTCGCCGGCGGGGGCCAGCGAGCAAAAGCCTCCCTTTTTCCAATCGAGCAGACGCCCGAAGACGCTTGCCGAGTCAAAGCGCGGCATGCAGCACCAGTCGATGGAGCCGGAACGTCCGACGAGAGCCGCGGAATGGCAGTCGCTGATGAACCCGTAGTCGGCGATGGCGGGATAGGAAGAGGGACTATTCAGAGTCTATCGACCAGGATCTCAGGCGGGAAGAATCCACAGGTTGTCGGCGAGCTGGCGTCCCAAAGCCACCCGGTCGCCGTCGACCACAAGGGTGCGCGTGCCGTCGGGCGCGACCTCGCTGACCGAGATGTCGCAGCCGGGGATGAGCTTGTGATCTTCAAGGTACTTGAGGACATCGTGGTTGAGCTCGACGTCCTCCAGGAGTCGGGTCAAACGCCCCCGTTCGCCCGCCTCCATCTGAGCCACGGGCTTGAGGTCCGCCCACCTGATGCTGGATTCCGCTCCCGGGATGGGGTTTCCGTGCGGGCAGGTCGGTTCCCCCTCGAGCTTGGCGAGGATGGCTTCCTCGACCTCGGACGTCATGACCTTTTCCCAGTCCTCGGCCTGCTCGTGGCAGAGGTGCCACTGGATCCCAAGGATGTCTACGAGCATTCGCTCGGCGAGCCGGTGCCTTCGAACGAGGGTGCCGGCCACCGCGCGGCCCGATTCGGTGAGCGAGATGTCGCGCGCGCCTTCGACGGTCACGTAACCCTCGTTGACCAGCCGCTTAACCCCCTCCGAGACCGTGGCCGGCGCAAGGCCCAAGCGTTCGCCGATGCGCGCCTGAAGGACGCGCTGGCCTTCCTCCTCGAGCTCGAAGACGGCCTCCAGGTACTCCTTCGAAGCCGGGTTCAGATCGCGAAGATCCGTCGAGTCATGCGGCATGGCTTGGATTGTAAGCTCGACCCGAATGCCTCCTCGGATCAGCAAGAAATCGAAGATCCTGCTCCTCGACGGGCACTCGCTGGCTTTTCGCGCCTTCTATGCGCTCCCCGAGGATCTGCAGACATCCGACGGGACCCACACCAACGCGGTCTACGGCTTCACCTCGATGTTGATCAAGATCCTGCAGGAACAGCGGCCCGATTACATCGCCTGCTGTTTCGACCTCGGCGAACCCCTGCAGCGGACCGCGGAGTTCTCCGACTACAAGGCTACTCGTACCGAGGC
>JACDBF010000437.1 GCA_013695055.1 Actinomycetota bacterium | reverse complement strand
TTCCTCCGATGGTCGAGGTTTATGAGGGCATGATCGTGGGTGAGAACGCGCGGGCAGATGACATGAACGTGAATCCCACGAAGGAAAAGAAGCTCACGAACATGCGGTCCGCTTCCGGAGAAGAGCTAGTCCGCCTCATTCCACACCGGCAGCTTTCGTTGGAGCAGGCCCTCGAATTCGTGCGTGCGGACGAATGTGCCGAGGTAACTCCTCACACCGTTCGGCTGCGCAAAGTGATCCTCGACGGAAACAAGAGAGCCAGGGCCTCCAAGCGACCGTCGGCGTCGCCCCAGCGCTGAAGCGCCCTCGACTACCTCCGGTGAACGCCCCCGTCAGCTCAGGTGCTCGATGCTC
Source organism: Actinomycetota bacterium (assembly GCA_013695055.1). Lineage (GTDB taxonomy): Bacteria > Actinomycetota > CADDZG01 > CADDZG01 > WHSQ01 > JACDBF01. The sequence goes on along the minus strand of JACDBF010000437.1, from coordinate 2,674 downwards.
TGCAGTCCCCGGGCCTTCATGGATCCCAGTTTCTTGCCCGAGGCCGCGTCAAGGGTGAGCACCGAGCCTTTCTGCCCCACGTAAAGTCGTGTGCCGTCACGGCTGAGGGCCAAGCCCGAAACCTCGCTTCTCATCCTCCAGCGCGCGGTGGCCCGGAGCGTTGATGCGTCGACGACGACGACGGTCGAGCGTCCAGCTACATAAAGGTTCCCGTCTCCGCCGGCCGCGGCAAAGGTCTCGTTGTCGGCCGATCCGAGGTCGACTTGCCCGACGCTCTGGACCTTCAATCCCACCGGGTCGATTGCTGCGATGGCTCCCTTCGACCAGTCGGTGACGTAGAGACGGGAGCCGTCGGGCGACTGGGCGAGCGCGCTTGTGGTCGCGAGACCGGTACCGAAGGGGGCCGGCAAGTCCACGCAATGCGCCCAGGCATGCTCGAGGTTCAATACATGGACGAACGCGTGGACGCTACCTCCTTCCTCATGTTCTGGAGTCTTCTCGTGGGCATAGTTTGGCCCCTGCTGCGTGTAGAGCGTGTAAAGCTGTTGTCCGTTCGGCGCGAGAACCTGCATGCGTCCGGTGCCGCGCATGAAGTCGGGGGCCTTGAGGTTGCGCCTTTTTATGGGCGAGACCTTTTCGGTTTCGAGATTCACCCGGCGCACGCTGTAGTGGGAGGGCGCCATTGCGGGCATGTACTCGATCATGAACAGTCGCTCGTCGTCTGTGGAGAACGCTTCGGGTTCTAAGTTGCCGTCGAGCTGTAGGGTGCGCGGCCTTGTTTCTCCGCTGGGATCGACGATCACCAGCTTCGTGCGCTTGCGACCGTCGGGAAGCCACGGAGTTGCGTCTTGGCTGCGGGGTTCGGTGAAAGCGACGAGCTTGCCGCTTCCCGAGACGACACTCGGAAGGACTGAGGCGGGAACGTCGGTTCGGGAAAGGCGAGCTCCGGAGCGGGCTTCCAGCGTGGTGAGAAGGCCCTTCTCCTCGTCGGTGGCAGAGAAGACTCGGGTCCAGCCCGGATCGACGACGGCATTGGAAGCCCCGAAAACGATCTTTCCGGTTGCGAGCTCGAGACCTTTCAGCCGCTCCGCGGTTCGGAAGAAGAGGACGTGCGATGGCTCGTGGCGGGGGATCGCGAGCTCAAGAGGAGTGGCCGTGCTGCATGAGGCCAGCGCGACGAGGGCGGCAAGATAGACGAATGTGCGCGAAACCGGCTTCATGGACTTCCTTCCTGTTGGAGCTCGAGGCTTTGCTCTTGCCTAGAGGACTGTTGGGGGCCCCCGAAGGTTCCCTACCCCCGTGACTTGGGGGCCGGAGGAGGCTGAGCCGGGAGGGAATGGCTCCGAGAGCGAGGCTTCGAAGGGTCCCGACGCCTCAGGAGACGATTTCGAGCCTTGCCTTTGCGGCCGCATCCCAGTCGTCGTTCACGAGCACCGGTTGCCGGCCCGCCCGATCCAGCAACGACGCGGCGATAGACGCGCGAGAGCCGGACTCGCAGTGGACCCACACATCTCCCTGGGGCACGTCGCTCATTCGCGTCTCGAGATCCGGAAGAGGAACATGCGTCGCCGACCTGATGTGCCCGGAGGCCCACTCGTCGTCGCGCCGCACATCGAGGACGTTGACATCCTCTTGCCGGCAGCGCGTCGCGAGATCGGCAAAGCTGACAACCTGATAAGAGCTCCACTCGTCGCGCGGCGCGAGTTTTGCGAGCCCGCTCGAGGACTGCGCGGCCGGCCGATCGATGCCTATGCGAGCTAGGGCGCGCTGAGCGCCCGCCACCGTCTCCTCGGAGTCCCCGACGAGAGTCACGGGAGTGTTCCACGGGATCGTCCATCCAAGGTAGGTGGCGAAGGGGGTGGCGTAAGCGACGTTGATCGTGCCCTCGACATGAGCTGCGGCGAACGCCACGCGGTCTCTGATGTCGACGATCCACTCTCCGGCTCGTATCCGCGCGCGAAGCTCGGACGCGTGGATCTCCTTCGGAAGACGGAGGTCCACCGATGCGGGTCCTTTCCGGTTCAATGGCCCCACATGCGCGTAGTAACGAGGGTAGGCGGTCAAACCCGACAAGAGGCTTTCGACGAAGTCGTTCTCCTGGTCGAACGCGAGTGCGAGATTGGTCTCGGCTTCGCGGCCGATGGAGCTCGCTGGTATGCCGGCCGCCTTGGCGGAAGAACAGAAGCTTCCGAACCCGTGTGTGGGATGAACTTCTAAGGTGGGCTCAAGCTCTTGCGCCAGCTTTCTGACCGAGTGGTATTGCGCGCGCGTCAGTCCATCAGTGAGCTCTTCCCCCATGAGATCGGTCCGCCCCACGCTGCCGAACAGCATCGACCCACCGGTAAAGACGGCCGCTTCCCGTCCACCCGAATAGAGCAAGTAAGAGAGATGAGCAGGGGTGTGGCCCGGGGTATGGATCGCTCTGACCGAGAGCTCTCCAGCTTGTATCGACTCGCCGCCCGCGATGGGCACGTGGTCGAAAGAAACCTCCTCATCCGCCGAGACGAGATACGCGGCCCCCGTCTCTCTGGAAAGCTGTAGCCCACCCGATACGTAGTCGTTGTGGATGTGGGTCTCGAGCACATGGCTGATGGTGACATCGCGCTCGGCGGCTACGTCGAGAACTCGGTCGATGTCTCTCTGTGGGTCGACCACGATGCCCACGCGGCCGTCG
>JACDBF010000436.1 GCA_013695055.1 Actinomycetota bacterium | reverse complement strand
TTGCTCGACCTCGCCCGGGGCATCGTCGAGCGCACCCGGAAGGGCGAAGAGGTCGAGGCCTATCTCGCCCACGAGCGAAGCTTCGAGGTCAAGACTTACGGCGGCGAAATCGAATCTCTGTCGTCGGCGGACCCTCGGGGGGCGGGGATGCGCGTCGTCGCCGACCACCGGGTCGGCTTTGCTTACACCACCGATTTGACGCCGCGAGGGCTCGACGCAGCGCTGGCTCAGGCCCGCGACAACGCGGCGCATACGACTCCCGACGCAGCCGTCGACTTAGCCGCAGCCTGGGCCCGGGAGCCGCAAGAGGTCCCCGGGCTCGCCGATCCGCACCACTCTGAGGCCACGCCCCAAGACAAGGTGGCCCGCGCGCTCGAGGCCGAGCGAGCGGCCAAGGGCCGAGATCCGAGGATCCGGGCCGTCGAGGAAGCCGCCTATGCCGACTCCGACTCCGAGGTCGCCCTCGCGACATCCTCCGGCGTCGCGGGCTTCTACCGGAGAACCGACGCGTGGTGCTACGCGATGGCAATCGCCACCGATGAAAACGACACCGAGGTCGGCTTCGAGTTCGATCTCGCGCGGGGGATCGCCGGGCTGGACGCAGCCGCGGTGGGGGCCCGGGCGGCGGAGCGCGCGCTCGATGTGCTCGGGGCCACGAAGGTTCCATCGGAGCGGCTTCCGGTCGTCTTCGAGCCGTACGTGGCCGGCCAGTTTCTCGGCGTGCTGGGGAGTGCGCTGACCGGGGAGGCTGTGCAGAAGGGTCGATCGTTGTTCGCGGGGCGCTTGGGCGAGCTCGTGGCATCCGAAGCGCTCACCTTGATCGACGACGGCCGCCTCGCCGACGCGCCGGGCTCCGCTCCCTGGGACTCGGAAGGAGTGCCGACGGGCCGAACGAAAATCATCTCCTCAGGAGTGCTGGAAGCCTTCCTGTACGACACGATCAGCGCGCGCCGCGACGGCCGCCGCTCCACCGGCAATGCGGCCCGGGCGTCCTTCAAGTCGATGCCGTATCCCTCCCCGTCCAACCTCGCCTTCTCGCCGACGGGCGAGAGCCGCGAGGAGGTCCTGAAAATGGCCGGACGGGCCCTGCTCGTACAAAACTTTCATGGAGTGCATTCCGGCGCCAACCCCGTATCGGGAGACTTCTCGGTGGGGGCGACCGGGCGCATGCTCGATGGAAGAGAAGCGGGCCGGCCGGTCAAAGAGATCACGATCGCGGCGCCCATGCTCGAGATCCTCAGGGGCGTCACGGCCGTCGGTTCGGATCTCCGTTGGTTGCCTTTCGGCGGCTCCTACGGGGGGGCCACTACCCTCGTTGCGGAGATGACGGTAGCCGGCACCTGACGGCCCGAGCTGGAGGTTTCCTACTCGACCTTTATCTCTCCGACCATGCCCGTTCCGTCCGGGAGGCCGTGCACGCGGCAGTAGTAGGAATAGGTGCCGGGCTCGTCGAAGGTGAACGAGAAGGAGTCGCCCGCTCCCATGCAGTCGTCGGACTGGAGCGGCGAGCATTTGGGGTTGGAGTCAAAGCTCTCGTCGGTCGCAGTCACCGAATGGGGCTGGCTCCCGGTCTGCTTCCAAGAGATCTTCGCGCCGACTTTGACGCGGGTCGCACCGGGCTTGAAGGCCGTGTCGACGACCTTGATGGAGGCGCTTCGGGCCGTGGCGCCGCCTTCATCCGGCCCCGAGCTCCCGTAGCCGTTGGAATCCTCGGTCTCCTGGCCCTCTTTGCCTGAGTCCTCGCCGTAAGCTCCCTCGTTACCGGGGTCGCCCTGGGACTCTTCACTCTCTTGGCCACCTCCGCCCGCCCCGGCGTCGCTCGAAGCCTGCTCTTGTCCGCACGAGGCGAGGACGACTAGACAGACGAGCAGGGAGGCGGCGAGATATCGAGAAGGGTTCACGAGCGTAGGTTCGAATCGGGGACCGCGCCCGGATGCTCTCAGCCGGAGGGGGCCACGCTCGTGGGGGCATTTACCCCCTTTTGGGGGATATTCCCCAGAGGCATCTTCAGACAGCATGGGCTAACCCTAACCACATCAACCACAAAAGGTGGCACCGTGTCCTACCTCGCCTCATGGGTCCTGGCGGTCGCGATCGTCTTCGCGGTCGCGCTGTTGCTGATCCTGGCCATGGCCATCCTGGGCGTCCTCATCCTGGCGCTCGATAGGGCAGCCCGAGGTGCGCGCTCGTACGCGCCGAGGATTCGTTGGGCGCACTTCCCTCGTCCAACCGGCCGGGCTGGGACGGGTTCAACGGGCGGCTCGACGCACACTCGAGCCTTCTTCCACTGAGGACGCGAAAGCCGCATCTCCCTCGAAACCGACAAACAACCCGCAGTCGGCAATACGCCCCTGCGGTTCCCTACGAACCCTGGACGTGAAGCTAAATGCGCTTAGTAGTCGTACGGTCGCTATCGGTGCCGCGGTCGCGCTGGTCCTTGGGGCCGGCGCCGCGTGGTGGGCGACCGACGCCCCCGGAAGCCCGGCCGGCAAGGCAGCCGGCGACGACAGGCCCAAGGTGCTGCGAGTGCTGGAGGGTCTCGAGAAGGGCGACGGCGACTCCAAGGAGAAGGACAAAGGGGACTCTCCAACTGCCGGAGCGGACTTTTCGGGCAACCTGTTCGAGATACCGAAGGATCGTTATGTGCCGATCGGCAAGCTTCGAATCCCGGCGATCGGCCTCGAGACGGGCTTCTACAACGGTGTTTACGACGCGATCCTCGAGCGCGGGCCTGGCCTGTGGCCGGGTACGCCTGCCCCTGGGAGGGCGGGCAATGCCGTCCTTTCCGGTCATCGCACGACCTTCACCCATCCGTTCGGAGATCTCGACTTGCTCGAGCCCGGAGATGTCGTGAGAGCTCAGCTTCGGAGCAAGCATTCGGTTACCTATCGCGTTTTCAAGACCTCGATCATCCCCGAGTCTCAGTACGTCGACTTCGTGCTGAAGCAGCCCACAGGCAAGCGGATGCGCACGATCACGATGTTTGCGTGTCATCCGAAGGGCTACCGAACGCAGCGGATCATCGTTCAGGCACGGGCTTCAAAGGCTCCACCCCCGGGGCGTCCATCGACAAAGGAGTGATGCGATGTCCCGATAGCAGCACCTCAGTTAGTTAATCGACCAACGAAGGAGGAACAAGTGTCAGAAGCACAACTCTTCGACGGCCAGCCGGTCATCGAGTTCGACAACCCGGGCGATCGCCGCAACTTCTTGAAGTGGGCGGGGATCGTCGGCGTCGGCAGCACTCTTGCGGCCGCTGCCGTCACCAATCCGTTCGCGTCCGCCCAAGCGGGCGGGGATGTGGACATCCTGAACTATGCCCTGACCCTCGAGTATCTCGAGGCGGACTTCTACAAGCAGGGCGTAGCCGGCGACCTTCTTTCGGGCCGGGAGCGTGAGCTCGTCGTTCCGATCGCCGAGCACGAGGCGGCCCACGTCTCCACGCTCGCATCCACGATTGAGGATCTTGGCGGAAAGCCGGTCAAGAAGCCGAAGTTCAAGTACCCGGAGGCGACTTTCAACGACAAGGCCACGTTCTTGAAGACCGCTTCGACCTTCGAGGAGCTCGGCGTCACGGCGTACCACGGTCAGGTGACCAAGATCAAGAACGTCGATCTGCTTGCCGCAGCCGCGTCCATCGCCGGCGTCGAGTCCCGCCACGCAGCAATCCTGGCAGACCTGACGGGGGGAAATCCTTTCCCTGCACCCGTCGAGGCCACCGCCACCATGCAGGAAGTGCTCAAAGCCGCCAAGCCGTTCATCGCGGGCTGAGAGGGCTCGACAGGGCCACTCGGCCAGAAGGAGTGAGAATCAGTGGATAGAAGAAGCTTTATCAAGGGAAGCGTCGCGGTCGTTCCGGCCACGATGGCCCTTCAGATGCTCGGCCAGCGCTTCGCGTGGGCTCAGAGCGCGGACTTCTCGAGCGACGAGGACGTGCTGAACTATGCGCTCACGCTCGAGTACCTCGAGTCCGAGTTCTACCGTCAGGGCAACGAGGCGAGTCTGCTCTCCGGCAAGGAGGCCGAGTACCTCAACGCCGTCGGTGCCGATGAGGATGCTCACGTTGCCGCCATCACCGACACGATCAACAAGATCGGCGGCACGCCGGTCGAGGCTCCCGGCGTCAACTTCGGCGAGGCCTTCGCGAACCGCGAGAGCTTCCTGAAGACGAGCCACACGTTCGAGAACCTCGGCGTGCAGGCCTATCTCGGGGCGGCCGGCTTCATCAAGGAGCCTGCGATCCTGCAGGCCGCGGCCGGAATCTTCGGAGTCGAGGCTCGCCACGCAGCGGTAGTGGGTAATCTGCTCGGCCTCCCCGCCGACAACGGCGTCTACATGGGTGCGACCGAGACCCCGCTTGCCAAGGACGAGGTCCTGGCGGCGGCACAGCCCTTCCTCGCAGGCGCCGGCGCAATGGCCGGCGGCGCAGCGGTAACTCGCTAGCCTTTGGGCGGCGAGGGTCGGGTCGTTTCATTGATCCCGGCCCTCGCCGAGCCCCCCGCTCTCAAGTCAATGCGCTAGAAGAACAACACATAGAGGGCGCCGGCCACGACGCAATAGGCCGCGAACGGATAGAGCGTGTTGGTCTTCAGATAGCGGATGAGCCCGGCGATCGCCGCGTACGAGGTAACGAGTGAGGCGATGAAACCCGCGATCGCCGCACCCACTCCGAGAGCCGCATCGCCCAATTGAGGAACCTCGACTAGCGACGCGCCGAACAGGGCCGGGATCGCTAAGAGGAATGCGAAGCGGGCCGAGTCGTCTCTCTCCATCGAAAGAGCCAGGCCCGCGCCGATCGTCGAGCCCGAGCGGGAGATCCCAGGCAGAATCGAAATGGCCTGGGCGACTCCGATCACCGTCGCGTCGCGCGCATTCAAGTTTTCCACCTTCCTCAGGTGGGCCCCCGTCCTTGCGGTGCGGGCTTGGTGGAAGCGAAGGGCTTGTTCGGCCCCGACCAGGATCAGCGCGGTGACGATCAACTGCCAGGCGGACGCGCGCGCGTCCTCGAAGGCCGTCTCGAAGTAATCCTGGAGGGCGAGCCCGGCGACCGCGGCCGGGATGGTGCCGATGGCCAAGAGCACGAGCAGGCGGCGTTGTGTGGGGTTGCCATCTCTGACTCCCCGGGTCAGATCGAGCAGGTCGCCCGAAAAATAGATGAGCAAAGCCACGAGCGATCCGATGTGAAGCATGACGTCGAACGCAAGCCCCGGCTGCCGCCAGCCCAAGACTTCGGGCACCAGCACCAGGTGGCCGGACGAGGAGACCGGGACGAACTCCGTTATGCCCTGGACCGCGCCAAGGACTATCGCCTGAAGAAGCGACACGCTATCTGGAGGTCAAGGCTCGAGGCGAGCACCCTGCAAGGCACTGCTACACGGGCAACTGCGCTCTTCTGGAATGACCGGCACCAAGGAGAACAGCAACGTGCGAAGCTTCTCATTGTTGGTCTGGAAGACCTTCAGCACCTCTTCGTGGCTGACCGCCCCGACTTCTCCTTCCACGCCCACGTCGTAGTCGGTGATCAAGGCGACGTTCACGTAGCACATCTCGAGCTCGCGCGCGAGGTACGCCTCGGGATACTGAGTCATGTTGATCACTTCCCAGCCGGCGTCCTGGAACCATCTCGACTCGGCTCGAGTTGAGAAACGGGGGCCTTGAATCGTTACGACCGTTCCCCGCTCGTGCACCTCGATGCCCCGGCCCCCCGCTGTGTCGATCGCCAGCGTGCGCAGCTCCGGGCAATAGGGGTCGGCGTAGGAGACATGGGTCGTAATGGGCCCGTCGTAGAAAGTATCCTTGCGACCCGTGGTCCGGTCGACGAGCTGATCGGAGATCACGAAGTCTCCCGGCTTCACTTCCTTCTTGAGCGAGCCCGCTGCGCACGGCCCGATCACGCGGGTCACTCCCAGCTCCTTGAGCGCCCAGACGTTGGCTCGGAAATTGATCATGTGCGGAGGGAGCTGGTGCTCGAGCCCGTGACGCGGCAAGAACGCAACGCGCCGGCCCTCGATCTCGCCGATCGAGATGGGCGCGGACGGCTCGCCGTAGGGGGTGTCGATCTTCTCCTCGCGGACATCTTCGAGGAACGAGTAGAAGCCGGAGCCTCCGAAGATCCCGATCTGCGCTCTTTCGCTCACGTCGCCGTCTTTTCCGGCTTCTTGGAGTCTTTCGTTTCGCTCTTGGAACCCTGCTTCGAGCTCGACTCGCTCCCGCCCGTGGCGTCGCTCTTGGAATCGGATGACTTTGATTCGGAGGTCTTCGAGCCGGACTCCGACTTGGGCGCTTTCTCGCGCCGGTCGTTCGAGTAGAAGCCGGAGCCCTTGAATACGATCCCCACGGGGGAGTAGAGCTTGCGTAGCTTGCCCCCGCACACGGGGCACTCCTCGAGGGGAGGGTCGTCGAAGCCCTGTTTGGCTTCGGTTCGTTCTCCGCAGGCCGTGCAAGCGTATTCGTAGGTTGGCATGGAGGGCATCTTCTCATCAATGAGGCCGGCGAGTGCCGCATCTCGGGTCCGGAGCGGGGGCGGGTTGCGGGACTAAAGTGAGATTCGAAATTCTCCGAGACAGGTGGCAAGGGGTCAACGGGAGGGCCATGTCGCTTCAGCGCCGCCTCACGCTCTTTTTCATCGCAATCGTCATGCTGCCGCTGATCGCGGCCGGCTACGTGGTCCGCTACGTGGTCGTGGGTGAGGTCGAGCGCCGGTCCGAGATGTCGCTTGAGCCGGCTCTCGGGACATCGGTCGCCCTCTACAAGGCGGGAGTGGATTCACTCGACGAGCTCGTCCGCTTGTCGAGCGGGTCGCGACGTTTCGCATCCCTGCTCGACGAGGGTGATCGTCCGGCGATGAGCCGCTATCTCGGATCGCACCTAAGAGATTCGAATCAGGCCGACTTCTTGATCGCGCTCGACCGCCGCGGGCGTCTCGCCGGCGCCTACCGGCTTCCCGCCCGTTTCGCGACGGGATTCGAGACGCCGAGCGCGTCGGAAATCGCGCGCGCTGCGGGCCGGGATTCCGGCGCGTCGGGATATGCGTCTCGCAAGTTCCCGCTGCGGTCTGGAGGCCGGCCATCCGGAGCGGTCATCGCCGGTTTCTGGATAGACGAACGCTTTTTGGAATCTTTCGCCGCCTCCGAAGCGGGCTTGGCGGCCGTCTCGAATGGACGAGCGATCGCTTCTACCGTGCCGCTCGGGGAGTCTATCGATCTGCCGGACGCGACCGGTATCTACGACGTGGCGGGCTTGGGCATCGCCCGAGTTGAGACCCTTACGGCGGGAACGAACCTGATCGCATTCGTTTCCGGTGCACCGATCGACGCGCTGTCCACGAGGGTTCTGTACTCGATGCTGGGGCTTTTGATCCTTGCCCTCGTGCTCACGAGCGTGCTCGCCTATCTTTTGGCCCGACTCATCACGCAGCCGCTGCACGAGCTCACCGAAGGGGCGGCCGCGATAGCGGCAGGGCGATTCGGTCACCAGATCCCGGTTCGGTCGCGTGACGAGGTCGGACGGCTCACCACCGTTTTCAACGAGATGTCAGAGGAATTGAGAGGAAAGATGGGCGAGCTCTCGTCGTCGCGCGACTTGCTTCAGCGCACGGTGCAGAGAGTCGGAGAGACTTTGAGGTCGACCCACGACATGCGTTCGATCCTCGATTCGATACTCAATACCGCGGCCGACGCGGTTTCGGCCGACGCCGCCATCTTGTGGACCTTCAACCCAACTCGGGCCGAGCTTTATCCCGCCATCACAAGGGACATCCAAGCCGACGACTTCGACCGCGTGCCCGTGGGGCACGGCCTTGTTGGTCACGTGGCCGAACGAGGCGTATCCGTGTTGCGTTCTACTGCCACCGACAAGCCAAGGCCGGCCGCGACCGAGCCCGATCTTCCGGTCTCCATCGTCGTGCCGATATACAGCCAGGAGCGAATCATGAGCGTCATGACGCTGTACCGGCACAGTGACGACACACCCTTTACGACCGCCAATCTCGATACGGTCGCTTTCCTCGCGGACCAGGGCCGCGTTGCCATAGAGAACGTGATTCTTCACGAGGAGGCTCAACGGTTATCGATCACCGACGGTCTCACCGGCGTTTGGAACCGTAGGTTCTTTCAGATGCAGTTCCGTACCGTGCTGGCCCAGGCCATGCGTTTCGACAGGCCCTTCAGCATCCTCATGCTCGATCTCGACCATTTCAAGCAAGTCAACGACTCGCTGGGGCATCAGCGTGGCGATGCAACCCTGATCGAGTTCGCTCAGCGAGTCGGAGACGCTCTTAGAGAGGTCGACACGTTTGCCCGCTATGGAGGCGAAGAGTTCATCTGCATGCTGTCGGAAACCGACTTCGCCGGCGCCACCATCACTGCCGAGAAGATACTGGAGCACATCAGGGCCGAGCCGTTTCGCGGAGTGGGCGAGAAACCCATCGACCTCACCGCCTCGATAGGGGTCGCCTCCTACCCGCTTCACGGAGACTCGTACCAGACGCTGGTGGCCGTGGCCGACCAGGCCCTGTATCGGGCCAAGCAAGAGGGTCGCAACCGCGTGTGCACGCCGGGGGGCCCGCCGCCCAACCTGCAGGTCGCCAGATAGCGGCTGTTGCTTCGTCCCTTTAGACTCGGTCCTCCTTACTCGTCGATGAGGCCGGAGGCTTGCAAATGAGCGTGCGAAAGGCCGTTATCCCGGCAGCGGGCCTCGGCACCCGCTTCTTGCCGGCGACCAAGTCGCAGCCAAAAGAGATGATTCCCGTCATCGACAAGCCGATGATCCAGTACGTTGTCGAGGAAGCGGTCCGAGCGGGACTCGACGACATATTAATCGTGTCGAGCCGTGGCAAGAGCGCAATGGAAGACCATTTCGATAGGTCGCTGGAGCTAGAGCATCACCTCGAGGAAACCGGAAAGTCGAGCCTCTTGGCTGAGGTCAGAAACATCGCGGAGCTTGCGAATATCCATTTCGTGCGACAGAAGGAGCCGCTGGGCTTTGGCCACGCCGTCTCGGTGGCGCGCGCTCACACCGGCGGCGAACCATTCGCCGTGCTCGTCGGCGATGAAGTGGTCCCCGCACCCCAGGAGGGCGAACCGGCTCTGATGGAGAACTTGGTGGACATCTACGAGAAGCACGATGCCAGCGTGATCGCTGTGCAGGAAGTGTCCCCCCAGTACATTTCCGCCTATGGAGTGATAGATGCCGAGGAATTCGAAGACGGCCTCGTTAAGGTGCTCGACATGATCGAAAAGCCTCCTGCGAATGAAGCTGCATCCAACCTCGGGTCGCGCGGCCGCTATGTCTTCGCACCCGACATCTACGAAGCGCTCGACCGGACGACCAAAGGCCATGGCGACGAAATCCAGCTAACGGATGCCATCAGGCTCCTCGCAAGATGGCGCTCCGTGTATGCGTACATCCACCGCGGGCCGATGTTCGACGTCGGGAAAAAGCTCGACTATTTGAAGGCAACCATTGAGTTGGCCCTTCGGCGCGACGATCTCGGGAAGCCCATGCGCGACTACATAGCGCAAGTCGCTACGCGCCTCGCGTAATGATGTGGAACCCATGCTGAGCGTCGAACAGGCGCGCGCACGAGTGCTCGAGTCCGTAAGTCCGCTCTCGATCGCCGCCGTTCCTGTTGCAGACGCCCTTGGTCTCGTTCTTGCGCGGACATGCATTGCTCCGCACTCCTTGCCGCGATTCGACAATTCGGCAATGGACGGCTACGCGGTTCGCGAAGAAGATGTCGAGAGCGCACGCACGGAGTCTCCCGTGCGGCTAGACGTGGTCGGGGAAGTCAGAGCCGGCGAGCCCGGCGCGCTCGAGGTCAGACGCGGAACGGCCGCGCGGATCATGACCGGCGCGCCGCTTCCGAACGGAGCCGACGCGATCGTGCCCGTGGAAGAGACCGAGGAAGAGGGCGGAGTGGTGGCGATCAAGGCGGCCGCACCTTCAGGTCGCCACGTGCGCCCGGCCGGCGACGATGTCGCCGAGGGAGACGAGCTCGTGCGAGCGGGGACGGAGCTCGGGCCCGGCGAGCTGGCGCTCCTCGCTTCGATGGGTTTCTCGCCCATCGATGTCCGCAAGGGGCCGCGTGTGGCGGTCGTCGTCACGGGCGACGAGCTCGTGCCCCCCGAGGCGGTGCCCGGGCCCGGCCAGATTCGGGACTCGAACTCGGTCGCTCTCGGTGCTTTGGTGCGGGCCGCGGGCGGCGAAGCCGTGCCCTGTGCACCCGTAACCGATGATCTTTCCGCGACCGTCGAGGCGTTCGCGCGCGCGGCTGATCTCTGTGATCTCGTCATCTCGTCGGGCGGGGTTTCGGTCGGACGCTACGACTTCGTCAAGATGGCGATCGAGGAGCTCGGCCGCATAGACATGTGGCGCGTCGCCATGCAGCCGGGCAAACCGGTTGTGCTCGGAACAATCGGTGACACTCCCTTTCTTGGTCTTCCGGGCAATCCGGTATCGATCCACATAGGCTTCGAACAGTTCGTTAGACCGGCCATTCGAAAGATGAGGGGTTGCTCGACGCTTCTTCGACCCACGCTTGTCGCCACGCTCGAAGAGGCCGTTCACAAGAGTCCGGGGCGCCTTCACTTCGTAAGGGTCCGCCTCAAGTGGAGCGGCGGCAAATGGCGTGCGACTCCCACGGGTTCTCAGGGCTCTCACATACAGTCGAGCCTCGTCGATTGTGATGGCGTCGCCCGTTTTGGGGCAGACGCATCCGTGCTGAATGAGGGGGACGAAGTGATGATCGAAGTCTGGAAGCTTCCGGCGCAATGAGCGACCGGCATCGAGAGTCCGAAGCGCGCATGATCGACGTGACTGCCAAAGACGTGACCGTTCGCGAAGCCGTGGCCGGCTGCACCGTCTCCATGTCGGCCGAGACGCGCTCGGCCATTCGCGAGAAGACTCTCACCAAGGGCGATGCGCTCGAGGTCGCGCGCATCGCAGGCATCATGGGTGCGAAGAAGACCGCAGAGCTCATCCCTCTATGCCACCCGATCGGCATAGGGGCCGTCGATGTCGAGTTCGAGGACGTGTCCGACGGCATCGATATTCGAGCGAGCGTACGGACGGCGGAGCGAACGGGAGTGGAGATGGAGGCTATGACCGCGGTCGCGCTAGCCGCACTAACCATCTATGACATGGTCAAGGGAACCGAACGCGGCGTCGAGGTCGCGAGGCTCCGGCTCTTGCGAAAATCCGGGGGACGGTCGGGCGATTGGTCGGGCGAGCTATGACGGCGACCCAAGCTCCATTCGGTTCGTGGGAGTCGCCGATCACCGCAGATGTGATTGCATCGGGCGGCGTAAGTCTGAGCGGCGTCATGTTCTCTCCGAGCGCCATCTATTGGCACGAGGGGAGGCCGGCCGAAGGGGGCCGCGTGGTGGTGGTGCGGTGCGGCGACGACGGGCAGAAACGCGACCTGACGCCGCCCGAGTTCAACGTGCGGACGAGAGTCCACGAGTACGGTGGAGGCAGCGCCTGGCTGTACGAAGAGGCCTTGTTCTTTACGAACTTCGAAGATCAGCGTCTTTACCGCCAGGATCAGGGGGGCCCGCCGGTAGCGATCACGCCCGAGCCGCCATCGCCGGCATCGGTGCGCTACGGGGACGGCCGGGTTACGGGCGATGGGTCGGCGATCGTGTGCGTGCGCGAGACGCACGGTGAGAGAGAGGCAGTGAACGACATCGCGATCCTGCCCGCCGATGGATCGGCAGCGCCCCAGAGCATCGTCTCGGGCCATGATTTCTTCTCTTCCCCTCGGTTGTCGGAGGACGGCTCCCGGCTCGCCTGGCTTTCGTGGGATCACCCGCGCATGCCGTGGGATGGAACCGAGCTGTGGGTCATGGATTTCGACGGTCGGCCGGTGGGCGAAGCTCGCCTCGTGGCCGGGGGTCCCGAAGAGTCGATCTTTCAGCCGAGCTGGGGGCCGGACGGGCTGGTCTATTTCGTGTCGGATCGCACGGGATGGTGGAACCTCTATCGCGAGCGTGACGGGGAAATCGAAGCCCTGGCCCCCATGGACGCGGAGCTCGGTTACCCGCAGTGGGAACTCGACATGTCAACCTACGCGTTCCTACCGAAAGGCCGGATCGGCGCGCTAGCGCAATCGAAAGGCGACGGGCGGCTCGTCATCATCGATCCGGATGCTGAGCGCGTCGAGGAGATCGACATGCCCTACACGGCCTTTTCACCGACTCTGAGGGCGCGCGGCTCCGAGCTGGGACTGATCGCCGCCGGGCCGACAGCCGGCGACGCGCTGGTACTCCTCGAGACGGAATCCAAAGAGTCGCGCGTGATCCGGGCCGGAAGCGAGATCCAGATCGATTCGGCGTACATCTCGGCTGCGCGCTCTATTGAGTTCCCGACGGAAAACGGGCTCTCCGCACACGCTTTGTTCTACGCGCCGGCAAACGCAAACTACGTGGCCCCAGCAGATGAACGACCTCCATTGGTGGTTTTCATTCACGGGGGGCCCACCGCGCACGCCGGCTCTGGCCTCGATCTCGACGTCCAGTTCTGGACCAGCAGGGGCTTTGCCGTCGTGGACGTGAACTACGGGGGCAGCACCGGCTACGGGCGCGCCTATAGAGAACGGTTGAACGGTCAGTGGGGGGTTGTCGACACCCAAGACTGCGTCAATGCGGCCAACTACCTTGCCGAGTCGGGTGAGGTGGATCCAAACCGGCTGGCCATCCGCGGGGGCAGCGCCGGCGGTTATACGACCCTTTGTGCGTTGACCTTTCACGACCTCTTTGGCGCGGGTGCAAATTATTTCGGAGTGGCCGATGCCGAGACGATGACCACAGAGACGCACAAGTTCGAGTCTCGCTATCTCGAAACCCTCATCGGTCCGTACCCCGCGCAACGTGAGCTTTTCAGACAACGCTCGCCCGTCCACTTCGCCGATCAGATATCTGCTCCGCTGATCGTCTTACAAGGCCTCGAGGACGAGATCGTCCCGCCTTCGCAGTCTGAGCAAATTGTCAATGCGTTGCGGGACGGCGGCGTACCGCACGCATACCTGACCTTCGAGGGCGAGCAGCACGGCTTCCGTCGAGCCGCCACCATTAAACGGGCGCTCGAGGCAGAGCTTTACTTCTACTCTTGGGTGTGGGGCTTTGCAATCGCCGACGATGTCGAGCCCATCACCATCAATTGAGGATTTGCTATTCGCCCTTGGGTCTCTTGAAGAAGCCGACGGTGCCCGTCGCCTGGCTCTCGAGGATCTGAACCAGCTCCCAGCCATCCTCCCCCCACTGGTTGAGGATCTCCTGGAGGGCATGAGATATGAGTGGCACGGACGCGTACTCCCACTTCTGCATTCCGGTTCACCTCCTGTGGCCGTGACTCAGGCCACTCGTCGACGGGGCTGAGGACGTAACCTACTTCAGTGCCGGGCCTGATCCTCGTCTCCAGCGGGCGAGTCATTGCGGAGTCAGTGGTATGGGCGCGCACTCCCGTGGAGCGCATGCGCGGGCTCTTGGGGAGCTCCCCGCAAGCATCGGAAGCTCTGATCATCGCCGGAGCGCGCCAGGTGCATACCTTCGGCATGCGTTATCCGATCGATGTGCTGTTCGTGGACCTGGACTGGACCGTGTGCCGCGTCGTCGTGGCGATGGCGCCTCGCCGAGTGACCACCTGGGTACGCCGAGCGCGCTACGCGCTCGAGCTTGCGGCCGGTCCTATAGGAGACCAAGCTATTCTGGGGGAGCGGCTGGCGATTGCGGATTTGCCGATTGCTCAAGCACGCGATAGGCCCTCTCGTAGTAGATGAGTGGAACGCCGTCGCGCGTCTCGGACGCCACCACCTTTGCGATCACCACGTCGTGATCGCCGCCGGGAACGACGTCGGTGATGTCGCATTCGAGCCAGGCGAGGCATCCTGCGATGAGCGGCGCCCCAGACGCGCTGCGGCGGCATTCGATTCCTGAGAAGATCTTTTCTCCTCGCTTCGCAAAATCTCTCGCGAGCGATTCCTGGTTTGCGTCCAGCACGTTGACCGCGAAAGAACGGGAAGCGAGAACGAGATTGCGGGTATGGGAGCGCTTCTCGAGAGAGACTAGGATAAGCGGCGGATCAAGCGATACGGACGCGAACGAGGTCGCGGTCATACCGTGCACATCCCCATTCGATGCAACGGTCACGATCGTGATGCCGCTTGCGAACTTTCGTAGGGAGCTCTTGTAGCTCTCCGGGTCGACGCCCGATACCAATGGTCAGGCCGGCGGGAGATCGTCGAAGCCGGTGAGGAAAGTCTTGGTGGGCAAGAACAACCAGAAGCCCGGGCCGTCGCCGACGTGCTCGCGCACGAAGCGCAGGGCATCGGGCTGGGGGCCGGCGTTGCTCCCATCGACTCTCAACGCTCCGCGCCGTTCCAGCTCCTCGATGAGGTCCTGAGTTGGATGGCCCTCGATCTCCACGAAGGTAGCTGTTCTAGTCGTCGCTGCGGTCGTTCGATCGCTCGCCGCCGCCGATCGCGTATGAGTCGCGCATGGCGAAGAAGACGGCCGCGCTCGCACTGAACATGAACCCTGCGCCGGCCGCGATGAATATCGTTTGCACGTAGCGTCCGGCTCCTTCGGGCCATCGAATTGTAATGAAGGTTAGCAGCGCCGCAATGGCGATCACCGCACACAAAGCCATTCCCAAGATGGCGAGGCCGTGACCCCGCCCGGGCGGCGTGCCGGCCTCCACTTCCGGCGCGCCCAAGGACGCGGGAGGATCCAACCGGATTACGTTGTCCGTGGGGGTGTTTCTACTATCGCTTGATGTCTCCACTCCAATTTTCTCCTCGCGCTTCCAACCAGGATATAAGAGTGCGAGTCGCTACGCCCGTCCCGCCCTTAGGCACTTCTTCGTAAGCACTTTCCGCACGCGCCGGGCCCGCGATATCCAAATGGGCCCATGGGATCCCCTTGCCCACGAACTCTTGCAAGAAGAGGGCCGCCAGAATAGCGCCTCCCCACCGGCTTCCGGAGTTCTTGTGGTCGGCGACCTCGGAATCGAGATCGCTCAAGTATTCGGGATATAGGGGCATGCGCCAGGCGCGCTCTCCCGCCGCAAGTGCGGCCGAGATGAGCTCATCGGCTAGAGCGTCCTCGTTCGAGAAAACTCCCGTCGACTTGGCCCCCAGAGCGACCATGATCGCCCCCGTCAGAGTGGCGACGTCCACGATGGCGTCGGGTTTCTGCTCAGAACCAAAAGCCAGCGCGTCGGCAAGCACGAGGCGGCCCTCGGCATCGGTGTTCGTGACCTCGGTTGTCTTGCCTCCGTAATGCACGAGGACGTCGCCCGGCCGCACCGCCGAGCTGCTCGGCATGTTCTCGGCGGAGGCGACCAAAGCCGACACCTCGAGCTTGATCCCGAGCCGCTCGAGCGCGCTCATCACCCCGATTACGGCGGCGGAACCCGCCATGTCGGTCTTCATCGACTCCATGCTGCCCGCCGGTTTTAAGGACAGCCCCCCCGAATCGAAAGTGATTCCCTTGCCTACAAGGATCACCCTGCCGACGGGGTCTTGAGGCGAATAGTGAAGCTGAATGAGCAGGGGGGGCTCGCTCGAGCCTTTTCCTACTCCGAGGATGCCCCCGAAGCCTTTGTCCTCAAGCTCGGTCTCCTCCAAGATTGTGCATTCGAGCCCACGGGAGCCCGCCATCTCGCGGACTCGCCGCGCGAGCTCGCGCGGCGATAGAGTGCTGGCGGGCTCGTTGGTGAGATCACGGGCCAGGATGGTTGCCTCGGCGCGCGTCGCCCCCCGTTCGAGCGCGCTCGCAGGCGGCGCTCCAAGCACCAGCACCCGCTGGATCTTCGAGGGATGTGGTTCGGTCTTGTAGAGCGTGAACCGGTACGCCCCCAGCAGAAAACCCTCGGCCGTCGCGCCGGCGGCGTCATCGGATGGCGCCGCTTCATGAAGGCATGACGCGATCGAGGCCCTCTCGCCAAGCCGGCGCGCAGCGGCCCCTGCGGCGCGCCGCAGCGAGGTGGCATCCGGCTCCGCTCCGAGTCCCACCACCGCAACGCATCGGGCCGGGATGCGGCCGAGCGTCGGCACGATCGTGACATCGCCCACCTTGGCCTTGAAGGCTGCTTCGGCCAGATGTTGAGCTAGGTGGCCGTCGAGCGCCGCATCGATTCCGTCCGCACCCCGGATCTCGGGGCCGTCGTCGCCGCGCGCTGCTCCAATAACGAGAGCATCGCAGGATACGTGCACTGCATCTTCAGAGCTGGAGATCACTTGAGCGGGCATGCATTCTCCTTGCGTACGAGGGGCGCCATCTGAGTAAATCCGGCCGATCTCATGGAGCCAGGTTTAGCGTGATCGATGGCCGCTATTAGACACGACATCAATAGGGAGGGCCGTTGACCCGCGCATTTCTGGCCGTCCTAGCCATCGCATGGATAACCATATTTCTACCCGCATTGCTGAGGGCGGGCCGAAAGTCTCCACTGTCGACCGCCGAGCGGTTCACGCGCCGCATGGCGCTGATGGCCCCAAAGTCGACCCGAGGGCGATGGGTCGTCGTCCCAGAATCCTCGGCGCGTCTGGCGCGCGTCTCGTATCGAAGGAGCCGTCAGGCTCGCAAGCGTCTGTTCATCGGTTTGCTGCTCGCAGCGGTCGCGTCGGGATTCGCCGCTCTGCTCGGGGCCGGTGCGATGTGGGAAGTTCATCTCGCGGTCGATGCTTCCCTCGCTTTGTATGTCGTGCTGTTGATCGAGACAAAGAGACGTTCCGAGGAACAACAAAGGAAGGTCACGCGACTGCAACATCCGGATAGCGTTCCGGCGAACGAGCTTCGACAAGCTGCCGAGTAGGGGGCCTGAGGTTGAAGGAGCCATGGATCTAGGCGATCTCGCCGCCGGCCTACATACCGAGCTCGACGCCAAGACCGCTCGGCGCGAGCGAGCGCTGGCCGGCAGTCGCAGCAGCGTCCGGGCCTGCGGCAACGCCATCCGTGCGCTGCACCGGCACGAGCTTGACGTGTCCACGTCGTTGCTGGAGGAGGCCGAGGGCCACCTCCGAGAGGCGCGCGAAGCGCTCGTAGATCACGCCGACATGCTTCATGCGGGTTTCGTCCACGACGCCGAGAAGGAGCTCGCCGAAGCGCGCATAACCTTCGCGCTCATCACGAACGGAGCCTTTCCCACGCCGGACGGGCTGGGGATTGCATCCTCGGCGTTCTTGAAGGGCTTGGCCGAAGCCATAGGTGAGCTTCGCCGTCACGTCCTGGACCTCATGCGGCAGGGGCGGCTCGAACGCTGCGAGGAGCTCCTCGGGGACATGGACGACATCTACTACCTGCTCGTGTCGATGGACTATCCCGACGGGATCACCTTCGGCCTTCGCCGGCTCACCGACATCGCCCGTTCCATCCTCGAGCGCACCCGGGGCGACTTCACGACGTCGATGTCGCAGAGCGCTCTCAAGGCGGCACTCGAGAAGCACACTCAGAGCCTCGAAGCTCGCTGAGGACCGGGCCTTCGGGCTTAGGATGGGCGGTCCGGGCCAGTAGCTCAGTTGGTAGAGCGCACCCCTCGCACGGGTGAGGTCAGGGGTTCAATTCCCCTCTGGTCCACCGGCTATAAGCCCTCGTCAGAGGCTCTTTTGCTGTCGAGCTCAATAACCTCGGGGCTTGCTTTGGTCCACACCTGGTCCACCCTGCGTTCGAGTCCGGCTCGCCGGCGACGGTCGAGGGCGGCGACCAACTCATCCTCGCGGTCGGGGATAGATGGCCGTAAAGGTTGAAGGTGGTGCGGACGTCCTCGTGACCCATGCGTCGTTTCACCTGAAGGGGATCGGCTCCGTCGTCGATCATGAAAACAACCGCGGTGTGGCGCAGCTCATGGAATTTCAGTGGTACAAGTTCGGCTCGTTCGACGGCCGGGAGCCACTGTCGCTTAGGAGTTGTCATAACGGAGGAACCCGCCCTCGGGGGCCGGGAAGGTCCACTCCTCGGACTTGAACTCGCTCAGATGCTGCGCCAACATCTCCCGCAGGAACTCCGGCGTCTTGAGTCTGCGCCGGGGAGCGGCACTCTTGCGGTGGTCGACTGCCCGGTAGCGTCCACCCGAGCGCTCGATGGTGGTTACGACTCTGATGGTGGCAGGCCGGGCCGGGCGCATGTCTAGGAGCGCTCGTTTGGACCTGCGACCTCCTGCCACCTGAGCCCCAGGTAGGCAGCGACGTAGACGGCCGTTCAATACCGGGGGTCGTGGGACTGGGCAAGCGTCTCTACGTCGGCCTCATCGAGTAGCAATGCTCCCGGTGTTCGACTCGGGGGAGCTCGATGCCGCGGCCCCTGTTCTAGCCAGGGGTCATCGAGCGCACCAGTGCAGCAGGAAACGAGGCTCCGTACTTAGTCGACCCCCAGATGCTCGGCATGCTCTATTTGGGCACCGCGAGGTTTGAGGCGGATCCCTTCAGTGCGTTTCGGAAAAAACCTCACGACCCTGCGAGTCGAGGTGAAGGGCTTGTGTCACGTCCGGAACTCGGAAGGAGCTCGGAGAATCGCAGCGACATAAGTAAAGCCCGGCGTTAATGCCATTGGCACGAAACGTTTTCCTCGGTCTTTTCGCAGCTCGTGGCCGGTAAGCGAAGGTGGGGAAGGCGAGTTGTCCCTTCTTGTTCCTCGCTGCTGATCCCACCTGCGCCGGGTGCCTCACCTTCATTGGTTGTATGGGCTCACGGCCGGGCCATGTTCCACACTTCGCTGTCGGCTTGGCGGCTGAAGGGTAAACCGAGGTTCTGCAGGGCAGGTTCTACCCTCTCCGTCAGGAACGTGTTTGCATCGCGAGCCTGTCGCCAGACATCGAGGATCTCGAAGCCCTCTTGGGTCGGGCGAACGAGGTGCATCAAGAGGCCGTCTGGCGGCATCGGCCCCTTCGCGATCTCCTCGTCCAGTTTGTGACAGTCTCCTTTGGCGCCTTTCACGTGGATCGCTGTTGCGTGTGCCACCGATGTCTCCTATTCCCCGATTCCCGGCGATATTCGGACAGCCATAGTATTGCGCAGGCCTACGGGCTGTGCAGGTTGCGCTATGGACGTGAAAGGCGACGAGCATTAGTCCACGACTGAGCTTCCATTGGTCCACATTTGGTCCACATCGGTATGGAGAACGGCAGTTACCATCTGGTCCACTGCTCGCGCTCGAGTCCGGCACTTCGTTGACGGTCGAGAGCGGCGATCGGCTCCTTCTTGCGATCGGGAAGAAGTCGCCGCTAGGATGAACTTCGTCCCGCCCGCTCGTGCCCATGCTCGTCTTCACCTCGAGAGGTCGGGCCCCGTCGTTGACATGAACGCGGTCGCGGTGTGCCTGTTCGAGTGACACTTGAAAGGCGTAGCCGCCGGCTTCGAGCCACAACTTTCGCACGATGAACTCTGGAAGAACGAGTCGTGGCGAAGGGTCGGGGCCACGCAGGCTCGTTCGCGAATTCCTGCCAACCTGCGGCTCTCGACCTGTCTATGATCCGCGCCGTGTGTTATGCATAGGCGGTCCAAACAGGGGCTGGCGTAATTGCCGGTCCCTTTTGTCGTCTATGGGGAGGGGGTCGCCACACGGTCTCGAGAAGCGCAAGAGTGGAACGCATCAGTCCGGAGGAGACTGGAGTCTTTCTCCAAGACCAGCGAGTTCTTCGTGCGGCTTGGCACCGTGCTGATCGCCGTTCTCGTGGTCGAGGGCGCCGACCCCGACCGCGGCTGGTTCTTCGTCACTGTTCTGTCCTCTGCTTACATGCTTAGCAGAGGCCCGGCCAAGTCGGGGCACGCAAGAGCGACCTCGAGGGGTTCGCCCTCGGGATTCAGAATCGGGCTGGGGTGATCTCTAGCAGCGTTTAGCCGACACGCTAGATGGGGGTACAGATGCGCATTCGCCCGTTGGGCGGTGGATCAGGTTGCTTGTTGATGATTCTCATATCGGTGGTGGCCTCGGTCGCGTTGACCGTGCTTCTAAACATCATCATCAACCTGGCCAATTAGAAGGTGGTAAGGGGCGAAAGTCGTGGTCTGTGCAGCGATGGAACCACGTCGGGATGGATGGCGCAGGGAGTAAGCAGTGAGCACTCGCTTTCTACCAACCGGTGGAATTGTAAGGGAGACCGATTATTGAACGATGAAACAAGGACGGACATCGGTGACTTGAGCCTGGAGTCTTCGCGCTCATCTAGCACCGCAGAGCAGATTAGCGACAAGGGTCAGGACACGGTCGGATGGCCAAGAACGCGGCCGGTCAGGCTGGCCAGGAGTCGAAGAACTTTATGAATCAGCAGATCGACCAGCGGTCGACTCAGGCCGGCGAGCGAGTCCGAGCAG
>JACDBF010000430.1 GCA_013695055.1 Actinomycetota bacterium | reverse complement strand
CCGGAGGTCGGGCGCGGGGCGCTCGAGAACGTCGTCACAGCGGCGCGCGCACAAGGACTGGGTCTCGTCGACGCCGCGCTCGCGCATCCGGCGGGGCCGGCCGGGAACCGTGAGTTCTTCGTCCATTTGAAGAGGGGGCCAGAAGCATCCTCGGATGCCCTTGATCGGGTTGTTGGGGAAGCCCGCCGATGAGCATTGGGCGGGTCGCGATGGTGGTTCACACCGGCAACTCGAAAGGCGTGGCCCTCCAAGCGAAGCTCGAGGCGTGGCTGTCCGAACGAGGAGTGGAGGTAACCGATGACCGTCCGGACCTCGTGGTGTCTTTGGGCGGCGACGGGACCATGCTGCGGGCAGCCAGACTCGCCCACGAGGCCGACGCTCCGCTTCTGGGGGTCAACTTCGGATCGCTCGGCTACCTCACGGAGGTTGATCCGGGCGGCGAGCTCGAGGCGCTCGAGCGAATCTTCGCCGCTGATTTCACCCTCGAGGAGCGTCTGATGTTGTCGTGCCGCGTGGACGGTCGGGGCGAAGATGTGGGGCTCAATGAAGTACTCATCGAACGCTCGTCTCACCGGCGCCTGGTTCGGCTCGAGGTGCGCATCGGCGGGGAGCCCCTGGCTGCTTTCAACGCCGATGGGGTGATGGTTGCCACCCCCACCGGCTCCACCGCCTACGCGTTGTCGGCGGGGGGACCGATCGTGGACCCCCGGGCCCAGTGCTTGCTGCTCGTGCCCGTGAGTCCCCACATGATCTTCTCCCGGCCATTCGTGCTCGGCCCCGATCAAGTCGTCGAGATAATCGTGAGAGAAGAGGGCCGGGATGCAACTCTCTCGCTCGACGGGGCGCGCGGCTGCGACATCCCGAGCGGCACATCCATCGTGGTGCACAGGCACCAGCGAGCGCTGCAGCTCGTGAAGCTCTCAGGGCCGCGATTCATCGAGCGACTGAGAACCAAGCTCAACCTCCCGGGCTGACCTGCCGGGGTCCCACCCCGTTCGCAGCCCAATCTCACCGCTTAGGATTCTCTTGCATGCTGACCGAGCTGAAAGTCGAAGGCCTGGGGGTGATCGAACGGGCCGAGCTGTCTCTCGAAAGCGGCTCGAGCGTCCTCACGGGGGAAACGGGCGCAGGCAAGACCCTCGTGGTCGCCGCTCTAGCCCTCTTGATGGGCGGCCGGGCCGGTCGCAATCTCGTGCGGCAGGGACACTCGCAGGCGCTCGTCGAAGGGCGCTTCATCGTCGCGCGCACGAGCGGCGCGGCCGCCGCCCTGGTGGCGCGCGACCTGATCGAAGACGATGCAAGCGAGGACGTAGAGGTGGTCATAGCGCGCGCCGTAGGAACCGACGGCAAGAGCAAGTCCAGGGTCAACGGGCGCCTCGCAACCCTCTCGGTCCTGTCTGAGATGGCTCCATTTCTGGTCGAGATCGCCGGGCAGGGTGAGCACGACCGCATCGCTGAATCCGCCTGGCAGAGGAACGCGCTCGATTCCTTCGCGGGTGAGGACGCTAGGCGGCTGGCCGGCGAAGTCGCCGATGCGGCCCGCACGGCCGCCCGCACGGCGCGGCTGCTCGAAGAGCTGAGGCTCAGGGAACGGGCCCGGGCGCGTGAGCTCGACGTCTGCCGCTTCGAGGTCGACGAGATCGAGCGCGCCGGCATCCAAGAGGGCGAGGCAGACCGGCTGTTTTCCGAGGCGCGCCGCCTCGAGCACGCGGACGCGCTCGCTTCGGGTCTAGAAGCGGCCGCGGACCTTCTCGACGGCGAGTCGGGCGCGCAGGAGCGTTTGTTCGAGGCCGCTCGGTCGCTTACGGCCCTCACCGCAAAGGACCCGGAGTTGAAAGCCCTCGCCGATCGTCTGGGTGCCGCGTCCTACGAGGTGGCCGATATCGCGACCGAGATGAAAGCGTCAATCGGCGCGCCCGACCCGGTCGCTCTGGAAGAAGCAAGGGAGCGCCTTGCGACACTGGCGCGGCTCCGGCGCAAGTACGGAAACGACGAAGGAGACATCAACGACTACCTGGAGAGGGCCAGAGGGCGCCTCTTCGAGCTCGAGGCCGCGGATCGAGATGTGGAACGTCTGGAGCGCGAGCACGCCGCGCACCTGGCGGCGGCACACGATGCGGCGCGCGCGCTCTCCGGCATCCGGAGGAAGGCCGCGCCGGAGCTGGCCGCTCGAGTAGAGAGCCGGCTCGGAGAGCTCGCGCTGTCCGGCGCAAGCTTCGAGGTCGGTCTACAGGCGCGTGACCTGTATGAAGGCGGTCTGGAGCGAGTCGAGTTCTTCATAGCAGCCAATCCCGGGGAGAAGCTCGGTGGCTTGGGGACGGTCGCCTCGGGAGGCGAGCTTTCGCGGGTCGCCCTCGCCCTCCATCTGTTGAGCGTGCACGACTCGCCGGGGACCCTCGTGTTCGACGAAGTCGACGCCGGGGTCGGGGGCCGCGCCGCCCTTGCGGTAGGACGCGCGCTCTCTGACCTCGCGCATCGTTCGAGCTCACAAGTGCTGGTCGTGACGCATCTGCCTCAAGTGGCGGCGTTCGCAGACGCGCATTACCGGGTGGACAAGCTCGAATCTGGCGGCCGCTCTGTGGCGATCGTGGCCCGCACAGTAGGAGAGTCGAGGCTCGAAGAGCTCGCGCGCATGCTCGCCGGGATGCCGGGGAGCCGGCGGGGCCGGGATCACGCTGAAGAGCTGCTGGCCCTCGCCGCCCGACCGTCCGGCCCCCAGTGATCCGTCCGTCCTGGACGCGCCGGGCGCGTTCTTCGAATGGCCCTCAACCCGAGCCGGGCTCGCTGATCGGCATAGCCCGCGTCGACCGACGCACCAAGCGCTTGCTCTCTCGATTGCACCCGGGGGATGTCGCCGTCATAGATCACGAAGACATTGACCGGGTGGCAGCAGAAGGTCTCATTCAGAGACAGGTCGGCGCGGTCGTGAACGCAGCCCGCTCTTCGAGCGGCCGCTATCCCAATCTCGGCCCCCATCTCCTCTGCTCGGCGGGCATCCCTCTGATCGACGATGCCGGCCCACAAGCTATGGCCATAACCGAAGGCGTACGCGTTCTCATAGATGACGGGCGCGTGGTCAGCATGACGGGCGACGGCACGACGGAGCTGGCGAAGGGCACGCTGCTCGATCTCGAGAAGGTCGAGCAGGCACTCGATGTAGCGAAGCGATCCATCTCAATCGAGATCGAACGTTTCGCCGCCAACACGATGGAGTACATCAAAGAGGAGCGCGATGTTTGGCTCGAAGCCGTTCGTCTCCCCAAGATCAAGACGGACTTTCACGGACGCCACGTACTGATCGTCGTGCGTGGCTACGATTACAAAGAGGATCTCGGGGCGCTTAGGCCCTATATCCGCGAGCTCAAACCCGTGCTTATCGGTGTCGACGGCGGTGCGGATGCGTTACTCGAGTTCGGTCTGACCCCGCACATGATCATCGGAGACATGGATTCCGTCACTACGCGGGCTCTCATGTCGAGGGCCGAGCTGATAGTTCACGCATACACGGGCGGCAAAGCGCCCGGCTTGGAGCGCGTGGAGACCTTGGGATTGCCGAACGTGGTCTTTGAGGCGGCGGGCACCTCTGAAGACATCGCCATGCTGCTGGCTCATGAACGCGGTGCAGAGCTGATCGTCGCCGTCGGCACGCATGCGAACCTCATCGAGTTCATGGACAAAGGAAGAAAGGGTATGGCGTCGACTTTCTTGACGCGCCTTAGGGTCGGGCCGATCCTCGTGGACGCCAAAGGGGTGAGCCGCCTCTATCGAAGCCACATTGCACGCAAGGACCTGGTGGCGCTCTTGGGCGTGGCCTTTTTGACGCTGGGTCTCGCGGTCTCTCTTTCCGAGCCACTCCGGATCTACCTTCGCACCTATTGGATCGAGCTCGGCAACCTATTGTTCTCGCTCCGCCAGGCCCTCTTCGGATGAGCGCGTGATCGATTTTCGCTACCACCTCATATCCATCATCGCCGTCCTGCTGGCTCTCAGCATCGGCATAGTGACCGGCTCGGGTTTTCTCGGAGGCCCCCTCCTCGACCGCATCGAGGGACGAGTGAAGAGCCTGGAGAGAGACAACGCAGGCTTCAAGGAACAGCTGCTTGCCGTGCAGGCAGAAGCGAGGGCCAGTGATGAGGCCCTGCGAACCTTCGGACCGCGCATCGTGGGGGGTCAGCTCGTGGGTGACAGCGTCGTCGTCGTTCGCTTCGATGGGGCCGACGAAGCCCTCGCCGAGGGAATCCCGGCGATCATCGACGAGGCCGGAGGGACCGTGACTGCGACGATCACCCTGACCACGAAGTTCGCTCTCGAGGATGCTTCCCAGGCCGAGGAGCTTGCGGGTGTTCTCGGCTCCCTGGAGACCGAGGCCTCCCAGCTCCGCGACGCCACGGGAGCGATGATGGGCAAGGAGGCCGCGGCGGCCGCGGCGCAGGCCAAGCCGGGAGCGGAGCTCCGACTCGATCGCCTTCTCGCGGAGCTCGAGGCGCTCGACTACGCAGCGGTCGAGCGGGCCTCACAAGGGTCGACGGTGGGCTTTGGAAGCCACTTCGTGATCCTGGGAGGAAGCGGCGACCAGAGCCCCTTTCCCGCCGCGGAGATAGCGCTTCCTCTGGCGGAGGAGCTGTCACAGGAGCTGGCGGTGGTGGTGGCCGAGCCCGCCGGCAGCACATGGGAGCTGACCCAAGCGGTGAGGGAAGACGCCGAAGCTCAGACGACCGTTTGGACCGTGGGCAACGCAGACGAGGTGCTCGGTCAGATAGCGACCGCCCTCACGCTCGCGCGCGGCGAGAGTCGCCCCGCCGAGCACTATGGAGATGATTCGGTCGGGGCAGCTTTCCCAGAGCCGACTCCGAGTTAGAGCTAGTGCCCTCGACTCAGAGATCCGGCCATGAGCCTTCGCTTGCGCGCGGCGCCGTTGCCATAACTGCGGCGACGGTGGCCTCCCGAATCACGGGCTTCGTGCGCGTGGTCGTTGTTGCCGCCGTAATGGGCACGACCTTTCTCGCAAACACCTATCAGACCGCCAACACCGCCCCGAATGTGCTCTTCGAGCTCGTGGCGGC
>JACDBF010000311.1 GCA_013695055.1 Actinomycetota bacterium | reverse complement strand
CTCGGGATTGCGGTGCCCGCAGTTGTTACAGAACATCGCCATGACCCTATACGACAGCTTTAGCCGTGGTCAACGACATCTCAACCGTCCGATCCCGACACGAACTCTTCGTACTCTTCGGCAGTCATGAGCTCCTCGAGAGATGACGCGTCGCCCTTTACGGCCACCAGCCAACCTTTCGAGTAGGGGTCGGAGTTCAGAAGCTCCGGGCTCCCCTCCACGTCGGCGTTCTTCTCGAGCACCGTGCCCGAGACCGGGCTGTAAACGTCTGACACCGACTTGGTGGATTCGACCTCGCCCATAGGTTCACCTTGGGCGATCACTGCGCCTTCGTCGGGAAGCCCCACGTAGACGACATCCCCCAGCTGTTCCTGCGCGTAGTCCGTGATCCCCACGACTATGCGGTCTCCGTCGGCGCGCGCCCACTCGTGCTGGCTCGTATAGCGCCTGTCGTTCGGTGATTCACCCATGTGGCCCCCTCCTCGCGCGTGGGAACTTGTCTATGTGTCGATTTGTCTATCTGTGGACTCGACCCGATCGGCGTCGTCCCCGTGTCGGTCACGGCGTCGCGCCAGAGCTTGACGTGCATACACCGCGGCGGCGTACCAGTAAAGGCCCGCCCCTAGAGAGACGAACGAGAGGCCGATGATGCGCGCAAGATCGTGCCACGGAAATCCCGTCTCCGAAACCGCCAGCCAGGTAAGCCCGAATAGCAACGCGGCCGTCGCAGCCTTGCCCGAGATGTGGACCGGTATGCGAGAGACGGCCCCTTTGTCCACTATAGGAAACAGGGCGAGAACGGCGACGTCCCTGGCGATGATCACGGCTCCCAGCCACGCCGGAAGGGCTCCCTGGATCAACAGGGCGATGGCGAGTGCCGCTATGTACACCCTGTCGGCGAGCGGGTCGAGCAATTTCCCGAGCTCGGTGATGGCCCCCGTCCGGCGCGCTATGTAACCGTCGATCCAGTCGGTCCACGCGCCCGTCCCATAGAGCACCACCCCGGCCGTCTCCCGGCCCGTCACGAACAGCCACACGAAGACCGGGACGATAGCGAGGCGGAGTGCGGACAGAATGTTCGGAACGGTGACTATCCGGCGAGCGGGGTCCGGGAAAGCCGGAGGCCCGGGGGTCGTGCCCTCAGCTGGTGACATACGCATCCCCTAGCCTCGCGGAAAGCTTCTCAGTCGGGACGGCCGGATTTGAACCGGCGACCCCTGGTCCCCCAGACCAGTGCGCTAACCAAGCTGCGCCACGTCCCGGACAACGGGATCATACCCACAGGCCGGGCGGCGCCGCCCAGCCTCCGGGAGCGTCTTATCCACAAAGTGACTTGTCAGTTCATTGACTTCTCAACTAGGGTCCTAAAGCATAAGGTGACTACCCTCCGAGTACCCTTATCGACCAGTCGCCTCCGCCTCAGTCGGCTCCCCGCCAGCGGGCACCCGGGCCCTCGGTTTCTCCTCCGACTCCCACACCATAGCACTAACTCTGCAGTTGACGTCTAGTTCTTAACCGGGTTTCGATTCGTAGCGGCGTCCCCTCGAATCCTTCGGCGGCGCGCAGCCGGCGCTCCAGGTAGCGCGTGTAGTTGGTCGATATTCGTCCGGTGGTGAACAGGATGATGGTGGGCGGAGCGGTTGCGGCCTGCACCGCATAGAGAATCCGGATGGCCCGGCCACCCGAACGCTCGTGTGGCCGCTCTTGCTGAACGGTCCGAACGAAGGCATTCAGGCGAGCGGTGGGAACCCTGCCGCGATGTGAGGCGATGGCTTCATCCAGCGCCGGCAGCACTCGCCACATCCCCCGCCGCGACAATGCCGAGGAGGTAAGACGCGTGGCCCAGGGCAAAAAGCGCAGCCGCCGGTCGGTATCGCGATCGAACCACCGCCGCTCGGCCTCGTCTTGGCCCGACAAGAGGTCCCATTTGTTGAGCACCAGGACGCAGGCGCAGCCGTTGTCCACTATCTCTTCGGCAATCCGCTGATCGTGCCCGGTGACCCCCTCTCCAGCATCGATGACGAGAAGGGCCGCGTCGACGCGCTCGAGCGTCCGGCGCGAGCGCAGAAGACTGAAGTACTCGAGCGGATCTTTGACCTGCACGTCCCGGCGCATTCCGGCCGTGTCAACTACGCGCAGCGCGCGCCCGTCGGCAAGGTCGAGGCGGATGTCGACCGGATCGCGCGTCGTTCCCGGCACCGAATCGACAATCGCTCGCTGTTCGCCGGCCAGCGCGTTCAAGATCGATGACTTCCCCACGTTCGGCCGGCCCACTATCGCGATCGACGCCCACTCCCCTTCCCCCGACTCGAGAGCGTGCGGAAGTCGCCTGACGAGCGTCTCAAGGAAGTCGCCCGAACCCCTTCCATGCAGCGCAGAGAGGGGGACTGGATCGCCCAGACCCAGCCGGTGAAAAATCGAGGCAGCGGCCTCGTCGCGCGGATCGTCAGCTTTGTTGGCGGCAACGATCACTGGCTTGGTCGTGGAGCGGAGAGCACGCGCTATGACCATGTCGTCTTCCATCGGGCCGGAAGCTGCGTCGACCACGAGCACGATGACGTCTGCGAGCTCGATTGCCGTCTCAGCTTGTTCGCGCACGAGCGTCTCGAGACTTTCGGTTCCGGTCTCGATCCCACCCGTATCGACTACTTCAAAGCTTCTGCCGGCCCACTCCGCCAAGAAGGAATGACGGTCGCGCGTAACTCCGGGAGTCTGGTCGACGATGGCCTCTCTGCGACCCAGGATCCGATTGACGAGTGAGGATTTGCCGACGTTCGGTCGTCCCACGATCGCGACCACGGCCGGGCCCTCGTGGCCCTCAGCGGGAGGCATCGAGGGCCGCCTTCACGACGGCCACGATCTCAGCAACGATCTCGTCCGCTTTCTTGCCCGTGGAGTCGATGACGTGCGCTCCGTCGGCGCGCACCAATGGCGATTCGGCGCGCAATGCATCGGCTCGGTCGCGCGCCGACAGCGACTCCTTCATGCGGGCGAGCTGCTCGCCGTTTCCGCCCCCCCGTTGACCGAGGCGGCGGAGTGATCGCTCCTCGAGCGACGCCGTTAGATAGATCTTCGCCGGAGACTCCGGAGCAACCGTCGCACCAATGTCTCTCCCCTCCATTACGACGTCGGATTCCTTCCCCACCTCTCGCTGCTTAGCAACCATCACGCGCCGCACGCCGGCGTGGCGGGAAACCTCGGACGCCGCCCGAGATACTTCCGGAGCCCTGATCGCATCGGTGACATCGACGCTGTTCAGGAGCGTTCGCCCTGCGCGCGCGTCGATGTCGAGAGAGGAAGCCAAGCTCTCGAGGCGCTCGTCGTCGTGCAAGTCGACACCTTCTTCGAGGGCGGTGAGAGCGAGGGCTCGATACATGGCGCCGGTGTCCAGGTAGACATATCCAAGTGCGCCGGCAACCGCGCGCGCCACGGTGCTCTTGCCCGCCCCGGCCGGGCCGTCGATCGCCACGACCGTCACGAGCCGTCTCCGTCGTATCGCTTCCCGGTGGCTGCTGCTCCCACCTGGGCAAGGCTCGCCGAGAACTCCGGGAATGACGTCGCGACGCATTCCCATCCTTCGATCGTCACCTCATCTGAGGCGACCAACCCCGCCACGGCAAAGGAGAGCGCCACTCGGTGATCTCCGAACGACTCGACGATCCCGCCGGCAAGCCGGGTGGGTCCGGTGACGATCAGTCCATCGGCGAGCGCGTGCGCGTTGCCGCCGAGAGCAGTGATGCCGGCGACCACCGAATCGATCCGGTCGGACTCCTTCACGCGCAGCTCTGCGGCCCCGGTGATGACCGTCTCGCCCGTCGCCTGCGTGGCCGCCACTGCAAGGATGGGGATCTCATCTATCAATCCCGGCACCGAGGAGGGTTCGATGGTCATCCCCTGTAGGCGCGATGCGCGAATCCGGATGGTCCCAACCGGCTCTCCAGCTTCCTCACCGGTCGGCTCCGTCTCGATGTGAGCCCCCATCTCGCGCAGGGCCTGAAGCGCGCCCACACGCGTCGGATTCAGCCCTACGCCTTTCAAGCTGAGGCGAGAACTTGGGACCATCGACGCCGCGGCGACCAGGTAGACCGCGGAAGACACATCGCCCGGCATGTTCCATTCAACGGGCAACGGAACGTCGCCACCTTCTACCGACACAGTGAGCCCGGATCTACTGACCCGCACCCCCGCGGCGCCAAGCATTCGCTCGGTGTGATCTCGGCTCAGCGACGGCTCGGTCACCGAGGTCGTGCCCGCGGCCTTGAGCCCGGCCAGGAGCAATGAGCTCTTGACCTGCGCGCTTGCCACGGAGGTCGTCAAGGCGCCTCCCTGGAGCGGGCCCCCGCGGACGAACAAGGGGGCGCGCTCGCCCCGATCGCGTCCGTCGATGCGCGCGCCCATCGACCGCAGGGGCTCGACCACCCGTAGCATGGGCCGCCGCCGGAGGCTCGCATCCCCGGTCAGCACGCTGGCCCCCTGAAGCCCGGCGCACAATCCGAGGCCCAGCCTCATGGTGGTGCCGGAGTTCCCGGCATCGAGGACATCGTCGCTCTCGTTGAGGCCCTCTCTACCACAACCCTTCACTAGAGCCTTATGGTCGGTGACCTCGCAGGTGGCTCCGAGCTGGGAGAGCATCCGGCCGGTCGCCTCGACATCGGCGCCCCCATTCAGCCCGCTCAGCTCCGAATGTCCTTCCGCCAGCGCGGCGATCATCAGTGCGCGGTGCGACAGCGACTTGTCGCCCGGCGCTCGAAGCTCCCCGGCGAGCGGACCGGCCGCAGGTCGGGAGACATACGTACTCACAGATTTGTCCCCCTGTTCATTTATCTCCAAGTCAACTAAGAGACTTGTTCCTTTTCGGCTCGATAGCCCAGGGCGCGCAGGCGCTCCACGAGACGGGTTGCGCTCGCCTCCCCCGCCACTACCAACTCGAGTCGACCCCGCCCGCCTTCGGTGGAATGCACGATGCGGAGATCCTCGATGTTAGCGCCTAGCTCTCCCGCGGCAGTCGTGACCTCGGCCAGCACCCCGGGCCTGTCCGGCACGAGCATCGACAGCCCTATGGGGTGGCCACCGAACTCAGGTTTTGCGAAGAGCTCGAGACGAGCCGACCGCGCGGCCTCGAGGAAGGAGCGAAGCTCGCCCCATCGCTCGCCTGCGAGGCTGTGGCGAAGTGACCTAAGCCTATCCTCGAGGCGGACCAACCCATCGAGCACGGCGTGAGGGTTCGACTTGATGATCGCGACCCACAGGTCGGGGTTGCTGGCCGCGATCCGGGTCACGTCGCGGAAGCCCGCCCCCGCCAAACCCAAGAGCTCCTTGCGGCTGCCCGTCCCCACGGCCAGATCAACGAGGGCGCTCGCCGCCAGCTGGGGCAGATGGCTCACGCGCGCGACGAGATCGTCGTGCACCTCGGGATCGAGCGCCACCGCGGTTGCACCCAGGGCCGAGACCACCTCGGTGACGGACGCATACGCGGACGAAGAAGTCCGTGCCGTCGGCGTGAGAATCCATGAGGCAGCCTCGAAGAGACGCCCATCGGCCGCGGCCGCGCCGTGCCTCTCGGAGCCGGCCATGGGATGTCCTCCCACGAAGCGGGCGCCGAAGGCGCTCTCGCCGGCCCGCACGACTCCGCCCTTGGCGCTCCCGACGTCCGTGACGACCGCGTCGGGTGGCACCCGCTCTTCCAGGCTGGCGAAGGAGGCCGGCATCAGGTCTACCGGCATACAGACGATCACCATCGCCGCTCCCGTCACGGCCTCGGCGGCGGAGCCCGCAACGCTGCCGACTGCCCCGCGCTTCCGCGCGATGGCCGCCGCGCGGGCATCGGGATCGTATCCGACGATATCTGGGCCAAGTCGCCCGGCAGCTAGGCCCAGACCGATAGAGCCTCCGATGAGGCCGGTGCCCAAGATCGCTACCCGGCGGCCCATTAGCTAACTGTCAACTGGAACGTTAGTTTGCCCTCCTCGACCTTCACATCCGGTCGTCCTGAAGGCTCTGCGCCCCCCGGAGGTAAACGTGCCTCAGCGAGCTCGCATCACGCGCCGTGTACACATGCATCAGCACTCGCACGCAGCGCGCGAGAGCGCCCGGCACGGGGATCTCGGACGCGCACAGGCGGGGCACATGAGGTATCCCGACAACGCGCGCCGCCGCGGCCGGGAACTCAGCGATCAAGTCCGGGGTGGCCGTGAAGATGAGGCTCACCACGTCCACATCCTCGACCTCGTTTCGCTCGAGCATCGCTCTCAGCAATTCCGACGCTGCCTCGACGATCGCGGCGGCATCATCGACCGCCACCGTCGTGGCGCCCCGCAGAGCGCTCATCCGTTGCCGGGACACGGGATCGAGTGAATTTGTCGACATAGCTACACGTATCCTTGTCTATGAAGAGACTTAGCTCCTATTTCCTGCGCAATGCAGCCTCTCATTCGTATGTCGCCAAAACCCCTATTTCGTTCTGTCACCAAGGGCCCGGTTCGCCGCGCAAGTCGACTCGTCGCCTTGCCGCTAAGACGACTTGCGTCTCTGTCGCCAAGTCGACCATTGGAGAAATACCCCCTGGGCGAAGCTAACTCACCGCCCCGCACGATAGAGCGCCCTCACGTCGTCGTGACTCAATCGTCGAATGGTGCCGGACTTCAGTCGCCCCAGGCGCACGGGCCCCACCGCGATCCGGACGAGACGCGTCACTTGATAGTCGAGCGCCTCGAACATCCTGCGGACCTCTCGATTGCGGCCTTCGGCGATGGACAGCTCAACGAGCGAGCTGCCGCCGACCTTCTCGACGAGCGACGCGTGGGCGGGGGCGCTGGCACCATCCTCCAACGGGACGCCCCGACTCAGGGCCTTGAGCGCGCGTCCCCCGACATCGCCGCGAATCTCCGCGAGGTAGGTCTTCATCACGCCAAAGCTGGGGTGGGTCAGGCGGTGCGTGAGCTCGCCATCGTTGGTGAGCAGGAGCAGGCCCTCTGTGTCGATGTCGAGCCGCCCGACCGGCCATACCCGCCGGACCTCATCGATGTAGTCCAACACCGTGGGGCGGCCTTCGGGATCGGTCGCCGAAGTGACTACGCCGGATGGCTTGTTCAGGGCGTAGTAGACGAGGTCGGTGCGGACAGGGACCGGCAAACCATCAACTTCAACTGCATCCTTAGAGACATCGATGCGTCGGCCGAGTATGGCTCGTTCCCCGTTCACGACGATGCGACCGGCGCGGATCATGTCCTCGACCATCCGGCGTGAGCCGACGCCGGCGCGCGCCAAGACCTTCTGGAGTCGCTCCTGTCTCACCCGCGCGGCGAGAGCTTCGCCTCCATATCCTCGACGCTCTCGGCGTCGGGCATGAAGTCGCTTAGGGACGGGAGGTCGGCGGTAGACCGAAGTCCCATTCGTTCGAGGAACTCCTCGCTCACCGAGAAGAGCATCGGGGGACCTTGGTCGGCCGGCCCTATTTTCAACAGCTCTCTTTGCAAGAGCGTCTTGACGACGCCGTCGGAATCGACGCCGCGGATCTCGGCTATCTCGGAGCGCGCCAGCGGCCCCCGGTAGGCGACGATGGCCAAGACCTCGAGGGCAGCCGTAGTGAGTCTGCCCGCTCCGCCGCGAGATACGAATCGCTCGAGCCATGGAGCACAATCGGGGCTCGTGTAGAGCCGCCAGCCGCCCGCGACCTCCCTCAGCACGAAGCCGCGCTCTTCGGCCGTGTAACCGTCCGCCAGCTCTTGCAAAGCGCCCGTAACCTCCGCTCGGGGCCTCTCGAGCACCTCGCCGATAGCGCTTGCCGGCACCGGCTCGGACGCCAGCAGGAGAATCGCTTCGATCACCTTGCGGTCGTCCGTCACGCTCTAACCTCTCGATCTCCCGCGTACTCCTCGACGTCGGCGAGCACCTCATCGACGCCGACCTCCCCGGTCCAGGACGCCGTTATCGTCCCAAAGCGCTCGGTCTGACCGAGCTCCAACGCGCCCGCCTTCAGGAGCTCAAGGAGGGCCAAGAAGCGCACCACTATCTCGATGCGCTCGAGGTGGATGTCGCACAGCGCCTCGAAGGACATCTGCTTGCGCGCTCCCAGGCGGGTTGCGATATCGGCGATCGCCTCACGCACCGAAGCGCGGATCGGCTGCAGGTGAGAAGTATCGACCTCCACCGAAGGTTTGGGGGCAAGAGCCGCTGCCGCCGCGTGGGCGACATCGATGACCGTAGTCCCGGCCAATAGATCCGGCGCCGCGACCACGAACTGATCTTCCAGCGGCGCTCGACGAGCGTGATAGGCCATCCCCAGCTCCATCCGAACGAGAATCCAGGCCCCCGCCTCGCGGAAAGTGGCGCACTCCACGAGTCGAGCAAGCAGCAGATCTCTCTCCTCAAGGAGGTCTCCGGCCTCGGGATCTTGGGCGTTCGACGGCAACAACCGGGCCGCTTTGAGCTCGAGCAGGCTAGCGGCCACGACCAAAAAACCGGTGGAGCTCTCGAGATCCAGCTCGTCCGCGCTCGCGACGGCCGCAAGATACTCCTCGGTGATCGTCGCTATCGACACCTCGTAGATGTCTACGCGCTTGCGCGTAATCAGGTGGAGCAACAGATCCAGAGGACCCTCGAACACCTGAAGCCGGACTTCGTAGCTCATCCGGCCCCAATCGCAACGCTATATCGACTTGTCGACAACTCGACTTGGTCCCTTCAGGCCACGGCCGGCCACAGCGATACCTTTCGGGCCACCTTATTCGCTCGGACCCGCCCCACACGGCTTTCACGGCCCCCCGAACGGCTTGGGCCGGGCCTTGCTCGCCTTAGGCGGGCGGTCCCAGGCCCGTCTTGGCGCGCACGTCGGCCATGGTGGCGCCCGCCTCAGCTTCGGCCCGGGATGCGCCGTCCGCCAGGGTGCGCTCGATCTCGCCCCGGTCGGAAACGAGCTCTTCATAGCGCTTCTGGATGGGCGCCAACGCGTCTACGACCGCATCCGCGAGCGCCACCTTGAAGGCTGCGTAACCGGTCCCCTCATAGCGTTCCTCCAGCTCTGGGATCGGCGTCTTCGTCACCAGAGAGAAAATCGTGAGCAGGTTGGTGATCGCCGGCTTATCGCCGGCCGCCCGCACTTCCCTGCCGGAGTCGGTCACGGCCGAGCGGATCTTCTTGGCGATGATTGTCGGAGAATCCGTGAGCAGAATCTTCGAGGCCGGTCTCGGCGTCGACTTGCTCATCTTCTCGTCCGGGTTGTCGAGGGCCCTGATGCGGGCGCCCTCCTCGCGAATCCAGGGCTCGGGCACAACGAAGGCGGGCCCGAAGGTCTGATTGAAGCGCCCGGCGAGCGTCCGCATGAGCTCGATGTGCTGTCGCTGGTCCTCCCCGATCGGCACTCCATGGGCGCGATAGAGAAGGACGTCGGCGGCCTGCAGCGCCGGGTAGGTCAACAGACCCACGCCGACCGACTCGCTCTCGCCCTTCGACTTCTCCTTGAACTGCACCATGCGCCGTAGCTCTCCCATGCGCGCGATGCAGGTCAGGATCCAGCACAGCTCGGAGTGGTAGGGAACATGCGATTGAACGAAGAGGATGGACCGCTCGGGGTCGAGGCCGCAAGCTATGAGCAGCGCGGTCATCGACAGCACCTCACGCCTGAGAGCGGCCGGGTCCCACGGGACGGTCGCCGCGTGCAAGTCGACGACACAGTAGTAGGCGTCGTGCGTGTCCTGCAGAGGCACCCAGTTGTCGACGGCTCCCAAGAGATTGCCGAGGTGGAAGTCCCCGGTCGGCTGAATGCCGCTGAACACCCTCTTTGTATCTCTAAGGCTCGAGTCCTGGTCCAGAGTTTGCCCTCCCTCGACAGGCGGGAGCGGCCGCCTCGGCTGTGAAGCGGCCTACAATACCGGCCTTATGGGAAACTTCGGCCTCCTGGGCATACTTCAGGACGACCCCTTTACCTTCGTTCTCCTTGCCGTCTCTCTGCTGGGGGCGATCACCCTGCACGAGTTCGCTCACGCCCTGGCCGCCGACCTCCAGGGCGACCGGCTCCCCCGGGCGATGGGCAGAGTGACGCTCAACCCGGCCCGTCACCTTGATCCGTTGGGCACGCTTCTGATATTCCTCGCGGGGTTCGGCTGGGGCAAGGCCGTGGAGTTTCGGCCCCAGGCCCTTTCGTCGCGACGCTTCGGCGCGGCGATGGTCGCTCTCGCCGGCCCGTTGATGAACCTTTTGCTCGCGACCGTCGCCGGCGTCGCCTTCGTCCTCACAAGTGAGATCGATCCGTCGGGCACCGTCGCCACCATCAGCGGGCTGGGTCGCTTCCTCTTCCTGTTCATGTCCATCAACATCCTGCTTGCCGTCTTCAACCTGGTGCCTCTTCCGCCCCTCGACGGCTCTCGCCTGCTCACGATCTTTCTGCCGCCCAACCGGCAGAACATCATCTATTTCTTGGATCG
>JACDBF010000277.1 GCA_013695055.1 Actinomycetota bacterium | reverse complement strand
CGTCCACGTCGGGCTGGGATGACAGCGGGGCCTCGGCGAATTCCTTGCCCGTGGAGGGGTCGGTCAAAAGGGCGGTCTTTCCCTCGCTCGCGTCCCTGTACTCACCGTCGATGAAGTTCTGCAGCTTGCGAACGGCCATTTATGAACGACTCCTTCCGAAAACGCCTGCGCCGACCAGATGACCGTAGCAGGCGAGGCCATTCAGGAAAGACGCTCACAGGGGCGGGGCGGGAAAACCGGATGGCTCTCGCTAGAGTCCTAGTCAACATGGGAGGACACCGCTCCACGCCAAAAGGGATGTGCCGTAGGGGGGCGGCATCCCTGCTGCTTTGCCTGGCCGTGATCCTGTCGGCATGCCAGTCGGAGGGGCGAGCCGGCGACGGTCGAGGACAGACGGCTGCCGGCCCGGGGAAGGAAGAGCCCGAGAAGCAGCCGGCTCCGCCTCGAGAAGAGCGGCGATCCTTCACGATCGCGGCGACGGGGGACATCTTGATCCATTCCCAGGTGGCGGACAGAGCGCTCGCCTACGGGGGATCCGCGAGGTTCGACTTCGCCCCGATGTTTGACCCCGTCGAACCCCTACTCGAGGGCGCCGATCTCGCCCTTTGCCACATGGAGACACCGATCTCGCCCGACAATCAAGGACTCTCGTCGTATCCGATCTTTAGTGTCCCGCGCGAGATAGCAAGCGCCGCTGCAAACGCTGGCTACGACTACTGTTCGACGGCTTCCAATCACTCGCTCGATCAGGGTGCTGCCGGAGTTCAAGCCACCCTCGACGTGCTCGACCGAGCGGGCCTCGAGCATGAGGGCACGGCCCGCAGCGCCAAGGAAGCGCGGGCACCGACGATCGTGAAGGCCAATGGCGTCAAGGTCGGCCTCCTCAGCTATACGTATGGTCTGAATGGATTCGTGGAGCTGGCGTCAACGCCGTGGCTTGTCAACGTGAATGACGCCGGCGCGATCCTTGATGAAGCTCGGCGGTCACGCGCCGCGGGCGCTGAGTTCGTGATCGTCAGTCTGCACGGGGGCCTGGAATACCAGAGCGCGCCAAGCGCAGAACAGGTGGCATTGTCGCGGCGACTGCTGAAGTCCCGGCCGGTCGATCTGGTGATCGGGCATCACGCTCATGTGGTGCAACCCGTCGATCGCATAGGAGGCAAGTACGTCTTCTACGGCATGGGCAACTTTCTTTCCAACCAGTCTCCGGAGTGCTGCGTCCCCCAAACGCAAGACGGCGTGATCGTCAGACTCGAGATCGCCGATCGGGGTGGTTCGTTCAGAGTAGTGCACGCTGGATACACGCCTACCTACGTCCGGCGTGACTCCTATCGCATTATTCCGACCGACCCGCGGACAAAACGCGGCGACCCAGAATTGCGGGCCGAGCTGAAGTTGTCTTTCCAGCGCACACGAACCGCGTTGAACTCCTTGGGCGCATACGAGTTTGGCCTGCGCCCCGACAAGCTCTAGGGCGGGCGCTCCGGCGCTTGCTTGAGGATCCGCCGACCCGCTATCTCCACCGAATCCTCACACTTCCCACGAGGCCGGCCGACAAAGCATCTTTAGACTTCTCGCTGAGCGTCCATCAAGCAGCCGAGGAGTGTGTGTGAGATCCGAGACCTTCGAGATAACGGTGCGGGCGCCGGAGCGCTATGGGTTTGTCGACCTGACTACCGCCCTGAGCGAGGCCGTGGAGCTGACCGGAATCAGAGCCGGATGCTCGACTGCCTTCTGTGCCCATACGACATGCTGCTTGCTGTTGAATGAATGGGAGGAGGGCGTGCTGGAGGATCTCTGCATAAGGCTTGAGTCCCTCGTGCCGCGCGGCCTTTACTACGCGCACGATGATCCGACGCGCCGGAAGCAAAACCTAGAGGGCGAGGATGAACGCAGGAACGGTCAGGCTCACGTCATCTCCATGATCGTCGGCGGCTCGTCCCATGCGATACCGGTGCGAGAAGGCGCGCCGGCGCTCGGTCGTTGGCAACGCCTCTTCCTGCATGAGCTAGACGAGCCCAAGGATCGACGTGTCGTCTTCAATGTGATTGGGGCGTAACGGTGTCAAGCTCATAGACATGTCTTCAACCGGCTTGCTGGGAAACAGGGCCCGCCGCCGGCTGGCGGGATCTCTCGTCGCCGCCGCGGTGGTGGCGGGGGGCCTCGTCGCGGTCGCCGGCGCTCGCCCGGACACCGACCTTGCCCCTATCGGCCCGGAGCGTCTCCTCGCGTCGGTGATCGAGAGGGCGCGCAGTGGCCGGCCGGTGGCGGGGACGGTCTCGACCGCCGTCGATCTGGGCCTCCCCATCGCCGAAGCGCCCGGAGCTTCGGGGCTCGGCGCGCTGCTGGGGCCACACGATCTGCGCGTATGGCAGGCGTCGAGCGGGCTGCGCGTGGCCGATGTGCTTCCCGCCGGAGAGCGGACCCTCGTAATCGGCAAAGACGGCGCGTGGTGGTGGGACTCCGAGAGCTTCACAGCTCGCCGGCTGGCCGACGGGGAGAGCACCCGACTGAGCCCGGTCCTCGAGGTGGCGGCCGGTCTCATCGATCCACGCGCCGTGTCGAGCCTCGCTCTCGGCGCGCTCGAGGAGACGACTCGAGTTCGCATCGGCAATCCCAAGATGGTGGCGGGACGCCCGGCTTACGTGCTCGAGCTCGAGCCCAGGACCACCGAGACGCTCGTGGCCAGAATCGAGATCAGCGTCGACGCCGACGAGCGCGTTCCGATGGAGGTTCAGATTTTCGGTCGCGGCTACGAGGAACCTTCGCTTATTGCGGGATTTGACTCGATCAGCTTCAAGCCGATCGAGCCTTCCATTTTTTTGTTCACTCCCCCCGACGGTGCTGATGTGGAAATGGAGAGGCAGAACGTAAGCCAAATGTTCGATGTCTTCGGAGGAGGCGAAGAAGCCAATCGGGCTCCGCGCCTTCTGGGTCGCGGATGGACGACGGTTGCAGCGCTGCCAATGCCGGCGCGAGAAGGGCCCTCCTCCAGTGAAGATGATCCCGCGCGCTCTCTCTTTCCCTTTTCCAGCCCTCTTCTTTCGGCGGACGTCGTCGAGTCGGATCGAGGATCATGGCTGCTGGTGGGGGCAGTGCCGGTTGACGCGCTGCGTGCCCAGGCCGACCGTCTTCCGTGAGCGCGATCAGGGTCCGCTCGCTGACCAAGAGCTATGGAGGGCAGCTGGCGGTCAACGATCTCGATCTCGACGTGGAGGCGGGCAGCCTCTACGGGTTCCTCGGTCCCAACGGCGCGGGTAAGACGACAACCATCCGAATGGTGCTGGGGCTCGTCTTTCCGAGCTCGGGCGAAGTCGAGCTCCTGGGAGAGCCGCTTCGGCAGGGTGCGGCGGCCCTGGAGCGCTTTGGGGCGTTGATCGAGGAGCCGGGGTTCTGGCCGTATCTCTCGGGCAAACGCAATCTCGAGTGCTACGCGCGTGCGGGAGGGAGCGCGGACGATCGACGAGCGCGTCTGGCCCGCATCGACGAGGTGCTAGAGATCGCGGGGTTGGAGCACGCGGGAAAGAAGAGAGTCAAGGCATACAGCCAAGGCATGCGGCAGCGTCTGGGGATCGCGCTTGCGATATTGGGAGATCCCGAAGTGCTCGTGCTCGACGAGCCGACGAACGGGCTCGATCCCCAAGGCATGCGCTCGGTTCGGACACTGCTTCGGACGCTGGCGGATGGCGGAACGACCGTATTCGTATCGAGTCACCTCCTTTCGGAGGTCGACCTGATGTGCGATCGCGTCGGGGTGCTGGCCCATGGCCGCCTGGTTGCTCAAGGCACGCCCGCCGAGCTGAGATCGAAGAGCGAACGCGTGACGATTGAAGTGAACGATGTCGCCGGTGCGCGCCGGCTGCTGGGAGAGATAAGCGGTCTTCATCCTGTGGGCACCCCCAACCTGGAAGCGGCGCACGGGCCGGGGGCCGGTCGTTTGTCGGTTCGCACCTCGGACGGCCTTGGCGCAGGCGCCATCAATCGCGCGTTGGTTGCGGGAGGAATAGAGGTGAGCGCGCTGATTCCCGAGCATGATTCGCTCGAGGATGTGTTCATGGAGCTCGTGCAGGGCGAGGACGAGGCCCTGTGAAAGCCGGTCGTGTTGTTTCGAGTTGAGCTCATCAAGGCCCTCTTTCGCTGGCGTACTTGGGCTCTCGCCGTTGTGTTGGGCGGCATCCCCATCATCCTGGTGATCAGCCTCGTCTTGTCATCGCAGCCCACCCCGAGCGGAGACGATGCGCCGCCCTTTTACGCGCTGATCCTTCGCAGTGGTTTCTTTACGCCGCTTGCGACGCTGGCCGTGCTTCAAGTGTTCCTTCTGCCACTCAGCGCCAGTCTGTTGTCGGCCGACGCCGTGGCGGGCGAGGCGTCGCTCGGCACCTTGAGGTACCTGCTCGCGCGTCCGGTTGGACGCCGCCGCCTGCTGCTGTCCAAATATGGCTCCGCCGTGACGCTCGTGACCGCGCTCGTGCTGTGGGTAACGGTCGTCGGGATCGTCGCGGGAGGGCTCGTGTATGGGTTGGGGCCGCTGCCGACGCTCTCGGGTGCAACCCTGAGTCCCTTGGGGGCACTCTGGCGCATCGTGGTTGCTGCGCTCTATATCTCGAGCGGGATGGCCGGTCTCGCTGCGATCGGTGTCTTCGTCTCGACGCTCACAGTCTCGGCGCCGGGAGCTACGGTAGTCACCATCGGCGTCGCGATCGTCAGTCAGATTGTTGATTCTTTGTCGGCCCTTCGGATCGTGCATCCTTACCTCTTGACTCATTACTGGCTGGCGTTCGTCGATCTGTTCCGTGTACCCGTCAGCTGGAGTGCGATGACCGATGGTCTCGTTCTGCATCTCGCATATGCAGTTGTGTTTATGGTCGCCGGCGTCGGTGTTTTTCAGCGCAAGGACGTGCTTGCTTGAGCGTTCGGAAGATCGCCCTGATAGAGGACGAGAAGTCGATTGCAGAGGCGGTGGCCGCACGGTTGCGCAGGGAGGGCTTTGACGTCGTCTTGGCCGAGGACGGTTTGGCGGGCGTCGCTCTCTGCGAAAGGGAACGGCCCGACGCGGTCGTTCTCGACGTGATGCTCCCCGGTCTCGACGGCCTCGAGGTGTGCAGAAGGATTCAGCGGGATCGTCCCGTGCCCGTCTTGATGCTTACCGCTCGCGAGTCGGAAACAGACATTCTCGTCGGGTTGAACGTAGGAGCCGATGACTACATGACCAAGCCGTTCAGCCCTCGGGAGCTGGTGGCGCGCGTACATGCCCTGCTGCGACGAACGGAACGTGCTGCCGAGCGACCTGCGCGTGTGCTGCGAGTCGCGCAGGTCGAGATTGATCCAGCGGCCCGTCGAGTGAAGCACGAGGGCCAGCCCGTGCATCTCACGCCCATGGAGTTCGACCTCTTCTATCAGCTGGCCTCGAGCACGGGAGTTGTGTTCACCCGTGAACAGCTCTTGTCCGAGGTGTGGGGTTATTCCGACGTTTATGGAGCCCGGACGGTCGACTCTCATGTTGCGGCACTCAGGAGAAAGCTGGGGGCCGGTGTGGTGCGGACGGTCCACGGCATCGGCTACTCGGTTGAAGAAGACATGGGATGAGGCCGCTCGACTCGATCAGGTCGATCAAGACCAAGATCGGCATCGTCATCGTTGCAGCGGTAGGCGTCACGATTGCGGTAGTGGTGCTCGGCG
The DNA here is from genome assembly GCA_013695055.1 of Actinomycetota bacterium. Classification (GTDB taxonomy): domain Bacteria; phylum Actinomycetota; class CADDZG01; order CADDZG01; family WHSQ01; genus JACDBF01. Next base: position 1,354 of record JACDBF010000277.1, on the reverse strand, counting down.
TCAAAGCGGGCTTCCCATTGCTGGTGTGCGGCCTCACGGCCGGTGCACTCGCGCTCGCAATGGTCCAGTTCCTCGCGCGAGGTCTCACTTCCCCGCTTCGCCAGATGTCGGCTGCCGCGACGGCGATGGCCGCGGGTGACTACCAACGCAGGGTCGAGACCACATCCACAGACGAGGTCGGCGAGCTGGCCCTCGCTTTCAACGGGATGGTCGCCGAGCTCGCCGAAGTAGACCGAATCCGCAGGGATCTAATCGCCAATGTCTCGCACGAGCTGCGCACCCCGATAACGGCATTGCAGGCGACCCTGGAGAACATGGTGGACGGTGTAGTTGCTCCCGACCCGCCGGCCCTCGAGATAATGCTCCAACAAGCGCAGCGTCTGGGTGGCCTCGTCTCTCAGCTTCTCGATCTGTCGAGACTCGAGTCGGGCGTAGTGCCGTTGCAAGTTCAGCGTTTTAAGGCTCGCCCTTTCTTGGAGGCGGTGGTACGAGAGGCAGTCCTGCCGGTTGCTTTCAAGATGTCGGTGGAGCCGGAGGATCTCTCTATCGACGCCGATTCCGACCGGCTCCACCAGGTAGTCACCAATCTCGTCAAGAATGCAGCCCGCCATTCGCCTCATGGCCAACCGGTCGGTCTTTGTGCGAGTGAGCGAAACGGCGAGATCACGATAGAAGTCTGTGACCGCGGGCCGGGCATCTCGAAGGAGGAATCGGAGCGTGTCTTCGAGCGCTTCTACAGGTCGGACGAAGCGCGCGCCTCGCCCGACGGCGGGACCGGTTTGGGCCTAGCCATTGCTCGGTGGGTGATCGATCTGCACGGCGGGTCGATAGAGATACTGGCAAACTCGCCGAGCGGATGCCGGATGGTCGTGACTCTGCCGACGGCCCGGCCGGGAGCTCGTTGAGGGCGCGGACTCAGAGCGCGCCTGATGGTTCGGGGCTCTGGCGTTGGTAGTGGAAAGTTGCACGGGGATCCCGGGCGGATGCTTTGCCGGCGTGAAAGATCGCAAAGCGCAGGCAGAGGCCGCTCGCGATTCCGGCAATGCCGGAGGCGGACCGAGCTACGCGGGATCGGCCGGGCAGAAGTCCGATGGCCAAGCCGGCCATGGTCAGGGCGGTAGAGGTCTTCCACAACGTGCCGGACAGACCTTCTTTGTATGGGCGCCCGACGCGCTCGACTTTGCTCGCGGCGCGCTCGACCCAGTGTGCGGCCACCAGCTCGGCGAGCTCCGCCATCGTGCCGAGGCGATCGACGACCGCCTCTTCCTTCTCGTCGAGCCGCGCCAGCGACAAGATTGAGGTGGCGCTCGATGCCGCTGAGGCCATGAACAGGAATGGGAGCGAGCGGGCGCTC
>JACDBF010000296.1 GCA_013695055.1 Actinomycetota bacterium | reverse complement strand
TTCGAAGACGTGCACGCCCCCGCGTGGTACATCGACGGCATTCTCCTGCAGATGAGCCAGGCGGGCATGCTCGACGACGTCATCGGCGTTGTGGTCGGCGAGCTCGAAGACTGCGACTGGAGCGAGGCTCGGCCCGAATTCCCGCAGGTCCTCTCGATCGAAGACGTGCTCGAGAGAAACATCGAACCGCTCGGCGTGCCGTCGATCTACGGCCTGCCGATGGGCCACGGTAAATACATGGCTGCGACCCCCCTCGGAGTCGAGGTCACAATCGACGCAAACGAGCGCTCGCTGACCATTGAGGAGAGCGCCCTCGCGCCCTAGAGATCGTGAGCCGGACTCTTAGCGAGCTTCGCTCAGGAGGGCCCGGACGTCGAGGGGATCGCTCGCCATCCCCACAGAGCCGTCGGAGCTGCGCGGCCATTCCGACTGGTCGCGGTCGCGATAGAGCTCTATCCCGTTGCCATCCGGATCGTGCAGATAGAGCGCCTCGCTGACGCCGTGGTCGGACGCGCCGTCGATTGCGACGCCGTGGTCCATCACCCGCTTCAGAGCGCGCGCCAGCTCGGCCCGGCTCGGATACAGGATGGCGAGGTGGAACAATCCCGTGGAGCGGGCGGGCGGAGGCGGCGCTCCTTTGCTGTGCCACGTATTGAGGCCGATGTGGTGGTGGTAGCCGCCCGCCGACATGAACACGGCATCCGAGCCGTAGCGAGCCGTGACCTCGAAGCCGAGCACGTCGCGATAGAAAGCCTCCGCCCGCTCGATGTCCGATACTTTGAGATGGACATGCCCGATGCGGGTGTCCGGGTGCAGTGGGCCGGATGCGCCCCTGCTCTCGTCGGTCATTCAGCTACCTCCAGCTCGACGGTGGCGCGCTCTTGTTGGAACCTACCCGTCCGGCCGACGATCGTCAGCTTCCACAACCCCGGCATGGACAGCTGCCGGCCCTCGACCACGAAATGGCCGCGCGCCAGCCGGCGCTCGCGACTTCGTCGTGGCGGTGAGGTGCACCGAGTTGGCTCCCGCGACATTCGGGTCGACAAGCACCTCCAGATCGAGAGCTCCGAGCGGTGCTCTCTATCAGGCCGTCTGCCCAGGCGCTGGGGGCGAGACGGAGGCACCCTAGCGCCAGCAAACCCGCGATCGCCGGGGCTCTCACGACTTCGGCCTTGGGTCGCTCGACACGAGCCCGAGCATGTAAGTGTCGTGCCACTCAAATGCTCCCTTGCTTCCATCTCGCTGAATGCCTTCGCTATGGAACCCGAGCTTCTCCGCGACGCGCTGACTGGCCCGGTTGCCCACCGCCGCAAGTAATTGGATCCGGTGCATCTCGAGCCGATCGAACGCAAACTCGATGACGGCGGTGCCCGCCTCGGTCATGTAACCGCGGCCAGCGCAATCGGTTCGGATCCAGTACCCGAGATCGCACGTCTTGATGAGCGGCTGGTAGTTAGCCAATCCTATGGATCCGATCACCTCGTTCTCGAGAAAGATCGTGAAGTTCCAGGAGAGGCAAGCTTCCCACTGCCGCTCTGCATGTGTCGCGAACGCCAGTTGCTCATCGGGCGATGGATCTCTTGCCCACGGCATCCAAGGCTGAAGCTCACTGAGCGTCGCACGCACGGCGCGGTGGATGGCGTCGGCATGGGCCGAGCACGTCGCATCGAGCCGCAAACGACGCGTTTCGATGCGCCGCGGCAGGTTCGTCATCGTGCGATCAACTCGATCTGCGCGAGTATCTGAGGCTTGTATGACGCGTGGTTGCCGCAGACGTACTTCACTCCCACCTTGTGCATCCCTCGCTAGAGCCTCACGCTCGGAGTAGAGGACCTCGGCATCGACACGAGGCTGTCATCAACGAATATGTGGAAAATGTCCCCCATCGTCACTGGAGGGCGACGCGGCGAGCGTTCCCCTTGTAAATCCCTGATGAAGAGGTACCCGGCGGCGACCAGCGGAACCCCGGCGAATACCCGAAGCTCGATATCGCGTCCGCCCGGCGTGAGCGAGTGGGTTAACGACAAATCCTTCCCTTTCCTCCTGGTGTCTGGCAACCTAGACCGGTTCGCGCCGGCTATCTATTTTCGCCCCACCGGCGGCTGATCGATAACCGGCGGGTCCGGCCCCCCGAGCGGCGTCACGCTCACGACCTCGTAGCGAGCCCCCGCGGGGTGCAAGACGCTCTCAAACAGAGTCATCGACTCCACCCGAAAGGGCTCGAGTCGGGGGAGCTTCGGGAAGGCGCCCGCATCGAGGCGCGCGAATCCTTTGAAGCGGGCGATCGTCAGGTGGGGCGTGTAAGGGCGGCGCTCTTCGGAAGCACAGCCCCGCGCCGCGTAGGCGCGGTCGAGCGAGCTCGCAAGGCGGGCGAGAGCTCCATCGGGGTCGTCCACTCCCGCCCACAGGACGCGCGCGCGCCGGAAGCTCGGAAACGCTCCCAGCCGGCCGAGGGAGACGGTCGCGCCTCGGTGAGATCGGGCCGCCGCGGCCATGATCTCTGCGACCGTATCGACATCGGCGCGCGGAATGAACCCGAGGAACTTGAGGGTGAGGTGTTGATTGGCCGTCTCGGTCCAGCGAGCGTTCGCAAGCGACGGGCGCACCGGCGAGACGGCGTCGTCCAGTGCCCGCAAGTGTCCCTTGGGCACGCACGCCGCCACGAACAGTCTGGCGCGTGCCGCCGTACCCGGCATTCAGGCGTCGAGAACGCGGCGGGCGAGGTCCAGGGCGGCGGTCACGGCCATCGCCCGCACGTTGCCTCTGTCTCCATAGCCTGTGACCGAATTCACCTCCGCGCGTCCCTCGAAGGCTACGGCCACATGGATGGTCCCTTTGGGTTTGCCTTCCTGGTGATCGGGCCCCGCAACTCCCGTCGCCGAGATGCCGACGTTTGCGCCGAAGACGCGAGCGGCTCCCTCGGCCAGCGCCGCCGCGGTCTCCTCGCTCACCGCCCCGGCGCGCACAAGGATCTCGGCGGGCACCCCCGCCACCGTTTCCTTCGATCCGGTCGAATAGCACACCAGTGAGCCCAGAAAAAAGCCGCTCGCGCCGGGAACAGTTGTCAGCTCGGCCGCAATCAGGCCCCCGGTGAGCGATTCGGCGACCGCAACCGTGACGTCCCGGCTCGCTATCACGGCCGAGAGGCGGTCGGCCAACGAGCCCCTCGTACCGGGCAGCGCGGCCGAACCGAGCCGGCGGCGAATCTCTTCTTCCAGCGGCGCGATGAGCGCCTGGGCGTCCGCTTCCGACGGCGCTTTGGCGGACAGCCGCACGCGTACCTGACCCCGCCCCGCGAGATAGGCGATCGTCGGATTCGACTGGGCGGCAACGAGGTCCTTGATCAGCTCGTGAGTGCGCGACTCGCCCACGCCGACGACCATGACCTCGCGACTGACCGTGGTGGCCGCGCCGATGCGGCTCGCCAGCAGGGGGAGAATGGTCTTGGCGAGCATCGCCTCCATCTCCCACGGCACGCCCGGAAGGGCGAACACGAGTCCGGACGCAGCCTCGATCCAGAAGCCGGGGGCGGTCCCCTCGGGCGCGATCGGCGCCGCACCCACGGGCAGATCAGCCTGCTTCAGATTGTCCTCGGGCATGGCGCGGCCGAGGGATCGAAAGATGTCTGTAATGACGCCTGCCAGACGCTCGTCACGCTTCAGCTCCACACCCACGGCGCGTGCGATCGCTTCGCTCGTGATGTCGTCCGGCGTCGGTCCCAAGCCCCCGGTGACGATGACGGCGTCGGCGCGTTCGAGCGCGTGCTGCAGAACATCGGAGATTCGTTTCAGGTTGTCGCCCACCACCGAATGGAAGTGGACATCGACGCCGATGGCAGCCAGCCCTTGCGAGATTTTCTGTGCGTTGGTGTTCGCTATCTGACCGAGCAACAGCTCCGTTCCGACGCCGACGATCTCGACCTTCAGTGCACAGCCTCCTTGGGGCGAGTTGCTCCCACCAGGTACTCGAGCCCCGACCACAAAGTCGCGATCAACGCTACCGCCATCAGCGCGTAGTGCGCGATCGAGTCGCCGATGGGAAGCAGCCACACCGACACCATGATTATTTGCAGCACCGTCTTCAGCTTCGCGGCTCTCGATGCCGGCAGATCCCGGCCCCCGCGCACCATGGAAGTGCGCAATATCTGCACCGCAATCTCCCGCCCGGCTATGACGAGAGCGGCCCACAGAGGAAACGACCTCATGTCGACGAGGACGACGAGCGCCGCCCCCACGAGGAGCTTGTCGGCCAGCGGATCGAGAAACTTACCGGTGCGAGACTCGGCATCATGGCGGCGGGCCAGGTACCCGTCGGCCAGGTCAGACAACGAGGCGACCAAGAAGACGATGAGCGCGCCGACGGCCGTCGGCCGCGTATCCCGATAGGCCAGAACGACAAACAGGGGAACGAACGCGATGCGCGCTGCGGTGATCCAATTCGGTACCGTCATGGAACGCGAGCGTACCCGCGTCCCCGCGGATATCTCAGACTCTCGAAGGACAGCCCGTGGGCTCGTGCTTGCCGAGCAGATCGGCCCCCGTGTTGCCGGTGACGAGGACCGAAACGTAGTCGCCCACGCTCAAAGGCTCGTCCGACGTGAACCGTATTTCCCCGTCGATATCGGGAGCTTCTCGTTGTGAGCGGCCCGTCCAGGACGCGTCCGCTCGGTCATAGCGTTCGGCCAGCACCTCGAAGCTCTCGCCGGCCAGGGAACGAGCGCGCCCCTCCATGCTCGCTTCCGCGGCCTGCGACAAAGAGGCGGCCCTCTCCCTCGCCACCTCTTCGGGAATTTGATCGCCCATCGCGGATGAACGAGTCCCCTCTTCGCGAGAATAGGTGAAGACGCCGATCCAGTCGAGCTCCGTCGCTTCGATGAAGGATGTCATCTCGGCCGCGTCTTCGTCGCGTTCGCCGGGAAAGCCGACTATGAACGTCGAGCGAATGCCCGCGAGCGGATCGGCTGCGCGGATTCGTTCGATGATCCTTTCGAAGCGCGCGCGGCTCCCCCAGCGACCCATACCTCTCAAGACCTTCGGGACGATGTGTTGCAAAGAGAGATCGAAATAGGACACGACCGATTGAGAGCCGAGCATCGTGTCGATCAGCTCGTCGGTCACGCCTTGCGGATGCAGGTACATGAGGCGCATCCTTCGCAGACCTTCGATGCCTTCCAGACGCCGCACAAGTGAGGCGAGATCGCCCTGGCCGATGTCTCGCCCCCACATGACCGAGTCCTGGCTGACCAAAGAGAGCTCGGACACCCCTTGGGCGACGAGGTGACGCGCCTCCGCCTCGATCGTCTCCGCAGAGCGCGAACGCAGCTTGCCGCGCATCAGAGGGATCGCGCAGAAAGTGCAGCCGCGATCGCACCCCTCGGCAATCTTGAGATAGGCCCACGGCGCACGTCCGAAGCGCAGTCGGGGGACGGCCGCCATCGCAGCGTCCCACCACGCGGGATCGAAACGCGTTCCCGGATCCCCGAAAACCGTCTGCGAGAGCGTGCCTTCGGCTGCGCCCTCCACGATCTCCGCCAGGCGGGGATAGGCGGCGAAGTCGACGAGCGCGTCCACCTCGGGAAGGCTTTCTTCGAGATCCGCCGCCGAGCGGGCCACCAGACATCCGGTCAAGACCAGCCCCTTGAGGCCGGTTTCCTTCAGCTCGGCAAGGTCTAGGACCTCCTCGAGCGTTTCGCGACGGGCCGGATCGATGAAGCCGCAGGTGTTCACGACCACCACGTCGGCTCCGTCAGGGTCGAGGGTAACCGCGTGGCCGGCGGCGCTCAGGAGACCGCCGATGCCTTCGGAGTCCACGGAGTTCTTGGGACAGCCGAGCGTGACTATTGCGACGCGCGACACGTCAGTTCTACAGAGCGCCTTTGACGTCGTCGGGGAGCTCAATGGTCTTGACCGTGCCGCCAGGCGAGCCGATGTTCTGGCCGTTGACGATCAGATCGATCCCCGAAGCATTTCCGAGCACCACCGTCATCGAGTTGTCGGCGGTGAAACTCTCCGCCTCGCCAACGGGGATCGTGCCGCTGAAGACCTCGGTCCCATCTGCGGTCACCAGCACCCAGCAATCCGCACGGCCCGCATCGATCTCCAAGTCGATGCCGTCGGCGAAGGCGAGAGCCGTCTCCGAAGGCGAGGGGGAGGGCGAGGGCGAGACCGTCTCGACGGGCTCCGCCTCCTCGGTCGGGGTGGGCTCTTCAGCCGGCGTCTCGGACCGCGTGCTCGCCGTGTCGTCCCCGGGCGGCTCGTCGGGCGGCCCTTGCGCCAGCCCGACGGCGCCGAGAGCGAGAAGGACCGAGGCCGCGAGGGCGGCGGCGATCCCCCAGCTATTGGTCTTTCGCCTCTGCCTGGGCACCTTGCTCGAGCGGCGGTCGAGCGCCACGATCTGAGAGGCGTCGGCTCGCGCGCTGCCGAAACGCCGGTCGAACTCATCGACTAGGGGATCGGGATCGATCCGCAGAAAGCTCGCGTAGGAACGGAGGAACCCGCGAACGTAGGCGGGCGCAAGGAAATCGAACTCGTCGGACTCCATTCGCATGAGGAAGTCCGACCGGATTCTCGTGTCTTCCGCCACTCGCTCGATGCTCAAGCGCCGCTTTCGGCGAGCGGCCCGAAGGCAGGAGCCGATGGAGGTGGGTTCGGTCACTGCGGTCCTGTTCGTTTGGGGCGTAGGTCGGTGGTATCGGATCGTCTTTGTATCGGCTTGAATCGCGCCGATCCGAGCCCTTCAGTATAAGGGCGCGTCTTTTGGGCACTTACGGAGAATCCCTACCCTAGGAGCTCATTCCGAACCCTGAGACCGCTCACTCCGACATCGCATCCTCGAGCTCTTCTGGAGTCATGAGCACAGCGCGCGGCTTGGAGCCTTGGGACGGTCCCACGACCCCTCGTTGCTCGAGAAGGTCCATCAGTCGCCCGGCCCGTGCGAAGCCCACCTTCAGCTTGCGCTGGAGCATGGAGGTCGACCCTAGCTGCGAACCAACCACCAGGTCGAGCGCCTCCTGGAGGAGATCGTCGTCGCCCGCAACCCCGCTCCCCGCCCTTGTCGCCTGGTCCTCGACCGTGACTCCATTCGCGTAGCTCGGTTGCGCCTGCCGGCGAGTATGCCCGACTGCGGCGGCGATCTCCTTCTCCGTTACCCACGAGCCTTGGACTCGCCGGGGCTTTGAGGAATTCGCGTGCAAGAACAGCATGTCGCCA
>JACDBF010000257.1 GCA_013695055.1 Actinomycetota bacterium | reverse complement strand
CGCCTTTGCGACCATCCGCAAATCCGCTCCCCTTAGGAGTGTGATTCATCCGAGCATCTCGCACACCTGTCACCACGAAGAGAGCCGCAGCGCGGCCTGAGTCGCTAGAAAGCGTTACGTCCCACGACGACGTGAGTGGTAACGGTAGCCGACAGATTGTTGGGAGCCGGTCGGGCACGCCAGGCAAAGTGTCGCGCCAGAGCCACGGCGGGCTTTTTGTCCGCCCCAGACGTCCAGAAGACGGTCGTGCGGTGATAGCGCCGGGCCGCGGTGTTGACCACGAGGATGTGGTAACCGAGCGACGAGAGTCGCGACAGCATTTGTCGGCCGGCTCGCCCCGACCTGGTTCCGTTGAGTATCTGCACGGTCACGCCATCAGTTATCAGCTGAGAACGCCTCGATTCCGGCTGGTCTTTCACCTCGCTATGCTGTTTGCGCTCGACGGAAGGCTGGGCCTTGTCCGACCCTCCGGAGTCTCGAGACGGCTCCTTGATGATTGATCCCGGCCCGGTGGAAGCGGCGGCGTCTCCGGACGGCGGCGGTCCGTTGGCCAGGTAGCCGATGCCTCCCCCGACCGCGATACACAGAGCTCCCAGGACGAGGTAGCGCGCAACCCGCCGAGTGGGTGTCGGGTGGCGCATACCGCCATTCACCACCCACTCGGCAGGCTCAGGTCTTGGAGACTTGCTCTCACGCCCACTGTCTGATCCTGCCCATCGCAGTCAAGAACCACACTCGCCCCCCGACCCGCCGAGCGGGTGTCAGGTGGCGCATACCGCCATTCACCACCCACTCGGCGGGCTTGGGTCATTGAGCCCTTGTTAGGGTGAGGGATGGCTGCCATAGAAGTGACCAATCTCGTCAAACGCTTCGCGACCAAAGGCCGCGGTCGCCGCTCCCTTGTCGAGGCGGTCAGCGGCATCACTTTCTCCGTCGAAGATGGCGAGCGCCTTGCGTACATCGGGCCCAATGGAGCGGGCAAATCCACTTCGATCAAGATGCTCACGGGCATCCTTCATCCCACCGAAGGCCACGCGACCGTTCTCGGCTACATCCCCTGGTCCGAGCGCCGAAAGCTGGTGCGCCACATCGGCACCCTCTTCGGGCAGCGCTCACAATTGTGGGCGCAGCTCACCGCCCGGCAGACATTCCGGCTGTTGGCCAGGATCTACCGTCTGGATGATAGGGACGCGGCCCGCCGGATCGAAGAGCTCGGTGAGCTCCTGGAAGCGACCACGCTCTTCGACGTTCCGGTGAAGAGCCTTTCTCTCGGACAGCGCATGCGCTGCGAGCTCACGGCCAGCCAGCTCCATTCACCGCGAGTGCTTTTTCTCGATGAACCCACTATCGGGCTCGGCCTCGTCGCGAAACAGCGGTTTAGAGAGATGATCGTGCGTCTCAACGAGGAAAGGAACATGACTGTGTTCCTGACCTCACACGACGTGTCCGATATCGAGTACGTCGCCCGGCGGGTGATCGTCATCAATCACGGACGCATCATCTACGACGATGACGTTTCATCCATGCGACGTTCCTTGCTCCGAACCAAGCTTCTCGAGGTGCGATTCGAAGAGGCGCCGCGCGCACTCTCGCTAGATAGCGTCGAGGTGCTGAAGCATTCGGGCCTCGGATACAAGCTGGTGGTCCATACCAGCCAACGTTCCATACGCAGTGTTCTTGATGAGTTGCTCGACGATTACAGCGTAGCGGACATCTCCGTGCTCGATCCACCGCTGGAGGAGATCATCACCGAGATCTACGAGGCGCCGCAGCGATGACCAGAACCCCTTACTGGGCGGCGTTCACCGACGGCATACGTCGCACTATGGCCGCGCCCGCCGAGCTTGCGGTTCGCATCGGCTTCTTTGCAGTCATCCTGGTCGTCTTCTCCTCCCTGTGGCGCGCCGCCACCCAGGCCAACGGTGGCGTGATCCAGGGCTACGGATACCGGGAGCTGCTGTGGTACGTGATTGCAGCCGAAGGCTGCGTGATCGCGACCAAACCCCGGCTCATCGAAGAGATAGGCGATGACATCGGAAACGGGGATATCGCCATCGACATGCTCCGCCCCGTATCGGTAGTGAGCTTCCGAATGGCGGCCGAGATGGGCGAGGCGGTCGTGAGGCTCGTGTGTGCCCTCAGCCTGGGGGCGGTGTTCGGGCTCTTGAGCGTTAGTGCGCCACCCTCTCTGGAAGGGTTGCTCGCCGCGCTTCCGGCGGCCCTGTTGGCGGTGGGCTGCAACCTCACCATGCAGTACAGCTTCGCGGCGGCAGCATTCTGGGTGGAAGACGCGAAGTCAACCTGGTTTCTGTATCAGAAGCTGATCTTCTTGTTGGGCGGCATGCTGCTTCCGCTGGAGCTCTTGCCCGAGTCGTTGGCCGGAATCGCTCGTCTGCTTCCTTTCTGGACCACCGCGTATGTTCCCGCTCGATTGCTGTCGGGTCACGCCGAATGGCAACTCCTGATAGTGCAGCTCGGGTGGCTCATCGTGCTGGTCGCCGCCGCTCTGGCTGCGTTTCGCGCGGGTGAAAAGCGGCTCGTGGTGACGGGCGGATGAGGATAATCCTGTCCACCTTCAAGAACTCCCTCATCGAGGCGTGGACAAATCGCCGTTCCTTCTGGCTTCAAGTTTCGATAATGCTCGCCAACGACCTCGTGTGGGTTCTATTCTGGATCCTGTTCTTCGAGAGGGTGAGCACGGTGCGCGGCTGGGACCGAAGCCGAGTCCTCCTTTTGTTCGCCATACTCACCACTGTTGCGGGGATCTCCCTTGGGCTCCTTGCAAACGCTAGAAAGATCGGCCAGCTCTCCGCCGGCGGCGAACTGGACGCGGCCCTAGCGCTGCCCATCCATCCTCTCGCGTTCCTGTTAGTGAGACGCGTAGACACCGGACTGCTGGGCGATCTCTTCTTCGGCCCCATACTGTTCGTGCTGGCAGGTGAACCCACCCTCGAACGCACCGCCATCTTCATTTTCGGATCCCTGTGCGGCGCGGCAGTGCTGGTCGGTTTCTTGGTAGCGATCGGAGCCCTCACGCTCTTCATTGGAGGAACCGGCGAGCAGGCTGATCTCGGCTTTCAGACCATCCTCATCCTCGCCTCTTATCCCGTGGACGTTTTTGGGGGAGCAACGAAGCTGCTGCTGTTCACCTCGGTGCCGGCGGCGTTCATCTCAGGCCTGCCTACGCGACTCGTCGACGACTGGCAATGGACCACCGCGGCGGCGCTGCTGACAGCCGCGTTGGTGTTCGCATCGCTCGGCGTCAGATTATTCAACCTTGGCCTCCACCGCTACAGTTCCGGTGCGCGGTGGACGCGCGCGTGATCCTTACTCGGTCGTCATGACGAGCCCAAACAGCGAAAAGAGACTTGCATGATCGTTGAGTCAGACGGCGTCACGCTGCACCTCCACGAGCGAGGCGAGGGCCAGCCTGTCATCCTGATCCATCCGGGGCCCGGTCTCGACGGAAGCGTCTTCTTCCCATGGTTCGAACGCCTTGAGCAGAGTCACCGGCTTCTCGCAGTCGATCTGCCGGGGAATGGAAGATCCGACCGTAAGGAGCCCGCCGACTGGACCGTGCAGAAGTGGGCGCGCGACGCCAAGGGGCTGGCCGAGTCCTTGGGCTTGGAGACGTACACGCTCCTCGGTCACTCGTTCGGCGCGCGCGTTGCGCTACAGCATGCCGTCGATTTCCCCGGGCACGCCGCCCGGCTCGTCATCTCTGGTGGCGTCGCCCATTCCGGGGCGTTCGACCATCTCGACCACACCTTTGAATCCTTCGGAACTCCAGAGCTCCGCAGAAGCGTCGAGCGCGCCTTCGAGAGGGAAGAGACGGTTCAGACTCCCGAGGAATGCCACGCCGCGTGGGCGGAGCAGATGCCGTTCTTCATGGCAGAACCGGACGGCGCCGCACAAATAGAGCTCGAGAAGCTGTGGCGGTCGGTTGCATACTCACCCGAGATCCATCGCCACGGCAGCTTCGGTGACTTCGACGTGCGAGCACAGCTCCAAGTCATCAAGGTGCCGGCCCTCGTTATCACGGGGGCGGAAGATCGAATCACGAGGCCAGAAGAATCGAGGGCCATCGCCGGGCCGATGCCCAACGCTCATCTCGAGATCGTCGAGGGGGCCGGCCACTTCCCCTTCGCAGAGCAGCCAGATTCCTATTTCAGCGCGCTCCGGGGCTGGCTGGACCAGAGCTCCCAACTGTGAGACGGCCGTGGGTAGAAGGCGCCAGGACAGGCTTATGCGAGCCCTTCGGCTGGGCGCGTTCGTTTGAAACCAAGTGTTTCTTGCGTCCTCCGATCCCAAGCTCTTCAAGAGCAACGAAGGCGCTCAGGCAGATCACATGGGGCCAGAAAAGGATCCCGAGCGCGGCAAAGGTCACCGCGTGAAATACGACGGCAAAGAGTAGGTAGATGCGACCGATCCGGCCCCTCCGGAGTAGAAGAACAGAGGACAGCTCGAACAGAACGATGAGGTACTGCCCAATCTGAAGAAGGAACGGCTGCTCCCTTAGGGGATCCGCCAGGAAAGTGCCTCGGCGTAACACCGCACGCATGAGCGTCGCGCCGTTTACCCAGTCAACTCCTCCGAAGCGCAGCTTGGCCATCGCAGCCAAGAAGTAGGTCACAACTACCGCCACCTGGATACATCGAACCGCCCATCCAGCAGCTTCGCTCAACGACCGATCTCGAGCGACCGCTCTCGGAACGGTGGGCAAGACCGCAAGGGCCACCAGGAAAGCAACTCGGTCATGGTCTACCTTCCCGTAAGAAAAGGCAATGAGCATCCATTCAAGGTAGAGAACGAAAGTTAGAAACCCGAGCAGACGGGGGGACCGCCGAAATGCTCCCGCTAGAGCGCATATCAACAGTCCAAACTTGACCACCCCAACAATCGTAGGAGTCGGCGTTGGGAAAGGCAGGACTCGGCCAATGAACAGAGGATGATAGAAATCGCCGGGGACGGATCCATTATCAGCTACCCATGGTCGGAGCACGAGAACATCTACCAAGATGAATGCGTAGATGATCGTCCGCAAGCGCGCTACCCGGCCGAGTGGGATGGGCAAGAACCACCAGGAGCTAATCCGCTGGAGACTCGTTCCCCTCCTCGCCTTCATGGAGAACGCCACACCGCTAGCGTCTCGATTTGTTGATCCACGGGAGTCCCGTTATCGAGAACAAATATTCGTTCAAACAAGCGGAGCCGCACGAAGGTAGGGCCCCCTGGGGTGAACCGCTCAGCGGCTCGACGCAAAGCTTCCACAACGTCCTCGGGCGCCTCCTCAAGCTTGCCCAACTGGCCTTCCACGTCGGCCCTTCGGAGACCAAACTCTTCAAAGGACACGAGGAGCACCTCGCCGCTCTCTGTCACCCCCTCAATCTCCAAGCTCCTAACGCGGCCGTCGAGCTCGTTTTTGATAGAGAACATCCGGAGTGGGCCGAAAGGAAAGTGGTCGTCCTGCCCCACAATCGTCCCAAGAAGAAGAGCCAATAGGGTCAGAGCTGCCACAGACAAGCGGGCAATCTTGCCCCTCGCCGTCACGATCGCTGAAAGAGCCTGTTGCTTTGAGCCATCTCAACCGTCCAGATTCTCATCGACACTTCGCCCTAGAGTCCCGTCGCAGCGACCAGGACACCTCCGACTGTAGTACTCGACGACGAAAAGCGGGAGCACGGCCGGGAGCTGGTGGAAGTTGCCGAAGGTGACGTGCTGCGAAATACCCGTCGCCGGCGGCAGGTGCAGACATGGTCGACGATTCTCTCAAGGCTTGGTAGCAGGGCGGGAGACCCGTCGCTCAACCTGCAGCAGGTATTCCTTGCGGTCGAGCGGATTGTGGTCCGACCGCGGCCGGGTCGGGATCGTGCCGCGGGCCGGTTGGTAACGGTCGAAGGCGCATTCCAGCAGGCCTTCGCCGTGCGTAAGCGACGGAAGCTGTTGTCTGAGCTCGTGCACCCGAGCTGCCGGAATCTCACCCTCCAGGAAGCGCGACGAACCCCGATTCACTGATCGTTGCGTAACGGCTCGCAGCCGTACCAGGTCCGGTTGTATCGGTTCGATCG
>JACDBF010000294.1 GCA_013695055.1 Actinomycetota bacterium | reverse complement strand
CCGAGCACGACGATGCCGAGGCCGAGCGACTGAATCCCCAGAAGCGACGCACCCGCTTGCGGAAGAGCAAAGCGCACCATCTCCCCTGCACGAGCACGCGGCACAGCCGCGCGCTCGGCTTCCACGGGCATGCGCCGCCAATACCACGCACCCACCAATGCCCCTGCGCCCATGCTTGCCGCGAGCGTCGACACCGCCCCGGCAATCTCGAAGCCGGCGAGCAACGCGGCCACGCCAAATATGAAACGAGCCGCGGGCTGCACGATGTTGCCGACGATCACCGAGGGAACCATCGTCTTGTATGCCTGCGTGCAATAACGAAGAACCTGCATGAGCCCGAACAGGGGAATGTAGGCCGCACCTATCCGAAGCAAGCGTGCGAACTCGGGCTGTTCCGCCGCCTGGCGGCCACGCGTGAACAGGCCGGCTATCTCCCCGGCACCCGCAAAAACACCCACCACCACGATCAACGACGCTATGGCCGTCCCCCAGAGCGCAACGCGCGCGGCTCCGCGCACGCCGCCGTGGTCGCCCGTTGCACGCGACCGCGCGATGAAGCGCATCGACGCATAGTTGAACCCCGCCAGGCCCAGCTGTCCCCCAATGGCGAGAACGCGAGCGATCTGACTGTAGAGGCCGAAGCCCGCGATGCCAAGCAAGCGCGCGGCGACGGCCGAGAACAAAAAGGAGAGTCCCCTTTGCATGACCTGTCCGGTGATCTGGACTGCGCCGCCGCGCGCGATGGTGGCTACATCCTCGGCGGCCTCCGCAGACAGCCCGGCGCTCTGAGAAGGCTCCCCGGGGTCACGCACTATCCGGAGGCGCTGCGACGCCGCGAGATGACCGGCACGCGATTATCGATCCCTACGGTCATTGCCAGTCCCAAGAGCAATGACACCACGAGTGTGTATACGGGCTCGACATAGAGACTCAAGATCATTCCGTGTGCCGCGACGATCACGACCGCAGCCGCCAGAGCTGTTGCCAGGACGCGGTCCTCTGCGGCCCCCCTGCGAGCCGCCGCGCGCGCGTGCAGACCCGCCAACACGTAGATCGCGATCACCAACAACGCTCCGACGATCCCTGCGCGAAAGAGATAGTTGAGGTAGGTGGAGTGGGTACCCGCGCTCGGTATATAGCGCCCCAGCACATGAGACGATCCACCCGCCCCGCGCGCGGTTTCGATCCCGAAGCCGATGACGAGGTTCAGGCCGCCGCTCCTGACACCTTGAATGGTGTCCTCGTACACGGCCTCACGCGTGTTGACGCTGCCTTCTGCTTCACCGCGCGCGCTCAATGGGTCGACTCCATACTTGATCGTGAATACTGCGACGATGACGAGCGCGGCGGCCGCAAAGGCGCCGAATGCCTGAAGTTTTCGCCGGCCCGAGACGGATCCGTCGATCGCGAGATAGACGACCCCGATGAACGCGGCCAGCCACGCTCCGCGTGCGAGCGAGAAGGCGGCGCCGAACAAGCAAGAGACGACCGCCACGACCCCGAGCTTGCGCCTCCACCCCGCCTGACTCCATGTGAAGTACAGGCCCAGCGGAAAGAGGGCTACGCAGATGCCGGCGTAGGTCAGCGAGTTGCGGGGGAACGACCGCATTCGTGGAACGGTGTTGGCGGGGGCCAGGCCCACGTTGTCGTACAGGAGCTCGATCCTCGAGCTCTGGAGATCGCTCTCGAAGGGACGCGCCGAGCCCGCGAAGCGCACCATCAAGCTGGTGCTCCAGGCCTGGAACTTGGGCTTGAACACCTCGAATGACGGCAGGTCGGGATTGCGCTTACGAGCGGCCGTGAGCTCGGCGCGCAGGTCGGGAGCCCCCGCCTTGCTCGAGCGCACATACTTGATCATCTCGAGGGAGTTGGTGAAGGCGTCCACTCCGTAAGCCGCCTCTACCCGGTCGCTGACGGTCGCGTCCTTGAGCTCCTGGACGGGGAGGCCGAGCCATTCGAGAGACACCGCGATCGACAGCAACGCTATGAAGGCGAGAAGTGCAGTCGTGACGCGTCGCCGATCGCCGGCACTCAGGCAGTCGACGACGGCAAGCATCGTTCCGCTTGCGAGAACCTGGATGCCGAAGAGCAACGCGAAGCGTTTGAGATCCGTAGGCGACACGGCGACGACCCCGAGGATCGTCCACGCGGAGAGACCGATCGGCAGCCAGATCCAGCGACCCCCGCGCGGCATGCGCCGGGCACGCACCAGGCCGGCGATCCAGCGAGCGATTACCGCCGACCAGCCCGCGAGCACCACGAGGGGAAGCATGTCGACCAGCCAGCCCACCACCCCCATGAACAGAGGGGACACAAGGGCTATGGGCAGGGGAAGGAGCCAGGCCACGGCCACGGCCGCGGCCATGAACAGCCACAACGCAACGATGCCGCTGCCGAACGCCCAAAAAGCCACTCCGATTGCGAGCAAGGCGACCGCGAGTGCGCGCAGGATCCGCTGCCTCCGGGCAGGCGACTCCCCAGGCTGTGGCTCCAGGGCGGCCACCCGTCCGGGCGGGGCCCCCGACCGCTCGCGGATGGACTCGGCGCTCACGGCCGCTCTGGGGGCGCGCTCGCGGTCTGGGAACGTCCGTTGCGGCGGATAAAGACGAGGGTCGCGAGCACAAGCGTTGTTCCGGCCAACAGAGCCCACGCCAAGCCGGCGGTTAGGGGGTCGCCCAGGAGGGCGAGCGCCCAGAAGGAGACGAATGCCAGCGCCCCCATGGCCAACGCGGGAACGAGACCGAGCCACTCGGCAAAGCCCGCGTCGGGCAACATCCATCTCACCGCTAGGAAGCCGGGCACCATGAGCAGGGCGAGGCCCCCGATGACGACCACCACGTGAAGCGGGCCGCCGAGGCCCTGCTCTTGGGTGTCGGTCTCGATGGCGGACGGCGACGGATCGCCGCCCTCGACCTCCGTGCCGCGCACCACCAATGCGTCGGCGACGGCCTCCGAGGGAAGCTCCTCCTCCCCGGCGGCGAGCGCCACGTTCGAGCCGGTCGTGTTGAAGCTCGACGCGACCACCGCGATGGGATCTTCGGTCGCTTCTCCCGAGAGCTCTTCGAAGGCCTGGAGCTCCAGCAAAGTGTCGCGCGACAATTCTCCATAGAAGGCGTCGCCGGACCGCTCCGTCGCGTCGCCGGCGAGGTAGCTCTCAAGAGATCCGAGGTAGACGAAGGCGCGGTCCTGCTGGCCGAGAGCCACGCCGTAGCGTGAGACGTTAGCCACGAGCTTGGTAAAGCCATAGATGCGCACGGGCTCGGGGGCCTCGTCGTCGGCGACGAATACCACCGGCCTGTCGGAACCGGCGAGATGAGCGCGCAGGGCATCCATCTCTGTGAGCCGGTCGGGGGTGATCCACGCTTCCTCGAGGCTGTTCCAGCCCACCTGCACGAATCCGGTAGTGAAGTTCGTCACGATGATGAGCGCAACAACTGCGACGCCGACCAGAGCCAGGCGGTTGGCGCCGCCGCGCGCGGCAACACGCAAGAAAAAGCGCGTCGCGAAATAGCAGCCGAGGCCGATGAGCAAGACCCAACCGAGGGTCGTGTTGAGAAAGCGATAGTAGGGATAAGCGACGCCTGCGAGAAAGCCGAAGACGCCTGCGAGCGGCAGCAGCCACACGAGCGCGATGCGGGTCAGATCGTCTTCAGCAGCGCGCTTGCCCGCCGCCAACAGGCCCGCTGCTCCAAGAATCATCAGCGGCGCGTTGAAGGTCGGACGCAGAGCCCTGATCCACTGCCCCAATCGCTTCTGAAAGAACGTGGCGTCGGCTGGAGGAGGCACTGCGGCCTCGCTCAGGGATGCCGGCTCTCCCCAAACCCCGAGCTTCCAGACGGCGTAGGTGGCGACGGCTGCGACGAT
The DNA here is from genome assembly GCA_013695055.1 of Actinomycetota bacterium. GTDB lineage: Bacteria > Actinomycetota > CADDZG01 > CADDZG01 > WHSQ01 > JACDBF01. Next base: position 6,387 of record JACDBF010000294.1, on the reverse strand, counting down.
GGCCGAGGCGAGGGCGGGCCCATCGTCTCTGATCACCGACCGCAGGTCGAAGCGGCGTGCCGCCAAGCGTACGAGCGCCATGGCTCCCAGGACCACGCAGAACATCGCAAGCGTCGTCGGATGGGTCAGCCCGGCCAGGAACAGGAGAGTGGTCAAGCCGATACGGGCGGGCCACGAGGCGCGAGCCGGCGCGATGAGAAAGAGAGCGGCGGCGAGAAACATGAGCGTCACGACGTTATCCAGGTAGCCCCCGAATGACGGCGTCGGGAGGAGGCTCGCGGATGCGAAGGCCACGGCATGGAAGACGAGCGGATCTCGCCGATACCGGAAGGCCAGGCCCCCCAGCAGCAACGGAATCACGACCCTGAGCCCCACGGCGAGGAGGGCCGTCGGCGCGAGCGGAGCGGTGGCTGCGATATGACGCATGAAGCCCGCGATCAAGGGAGTCGAGACGCGATATCCGCCGACCAGCATGTCGCGTGGCCCGTCGATCTCCAGGAGGGCTACTGGTTTCTCCGAGATGAGCGCTTCCGTCCTCCACGCGTAGAAGGCGGGGTCGTCCGCGGGAGCGGGGCGACCGGGATTATCGACGAAGGTCCATCCGAACGCCGCCAAGATCACCAACGCAGTCAGTGCATACGCAAGGGGGTGACCGAGCACGCGATCAATCGCCGGCCGTCGTTCGGGAGCCGGACTCGTACGCACGCGTTCGGTCAGGACAGAAGGCGTCATCGGTGCTCGCATCTTAGCGGCCCGAGGCGGCTGAGGCGGTATCCGACGCCCTTTAGCGGGCGGCGCTCACACACTGGTGGACGCATGAGTGGGTGACAGCAGACCGGCCCGCTTGAACCACACGGCTATCCCCCCCATACCAATCAAAAAGACCACTCCCATGCCGGCGATGAGCGCGCCCTGAGCGCTTTCGCTCCACAGCAGCTTCATCGCGCCCGCTGCGAAAACCCATGCGAGGTTGTAAGCGATGTCGTAAAGGGAGAAGGCGCGCCCCCTGAAGTCGTCTCCGAGTGATTGCTGCACCATGCTGTCGAGCGCGATCTTCCCGAGAAAGAAACCGAAGCCGAGAAAAAAAGTGAGCAGCGCCAAAGAGGCTTGAAGCTCCAGGCCCCCGAGAAGCGCAACTGCGAGTCCCGCGACCGCCGATGCCGCGAGAACCAGATGCGCAGTCGTCCGCGCGCGGGCCCGAGCGCGCGCCGCAACAACAAAACCAAGCGCCGCGCCGGCCGCGCCGGAGCCACCGGTAAGCAGAAGCACGGTGAGGTCCTTGCTCACCAGCTCGCGCGCAACGAATCCGATGCCCACCAACGAAAAGCTCCACAGGCATCGCAGCCAGAAGTAAGTCATGATCGAGGCGCCGGCCTTTGGCGTGCGCGCGACCTCGGCGACGCCCGCCACAATGCTGCTTATCACGTGCGCCGCAGCGCGGGCCAAGGGGTCATTCGTCCGCGCCTCGCCGGTTCTCTTGATGGCTGTGCCCGCCATGGCGCCGAGGCCGTAGACCACGGCCCCCACGATGATTACCGGCTCCACGGCAAGGAACTTGGTGGCGATGAACCCGGCCCCGCCACCGCCCAGCTGAAACAACGCTCCGCCGAGCTGCGACACCGCGTTCGCCTCGATGAGTGACGAGTCGTCGACCGTCAAAGGCAGGGCTGCAGCTTTGGTGGCCAAGACGACGCGCGTCGAGGTGAGAGTCAAGAGGAAGGCACAAAAGAGGCCGAAGTCTCCGACCGCGCCGGTCCCGACTAGACCGATCAGCAGGATTACAACTGCGCGCAAACCGTTCGCAAGGAACAGGAGCCGGCGCCGGTCCCAGCGGTCGATCACGACGCCCAAGAAAGGGCTCAGAATGCTGTAGGGGACGAAGATGTAGAGCGCGATGCGAAGCAGCTCGTCGGGTGATTTTGCCCCCTCGAGGTCGAAGCCTTCCTGGCCCCCGAAGACGATGAGCTTGGCGAGCGCCGCCTGCACGATCCCATCCCCGGCCTGAGCGAGAAACTGGGTGGCCATGAGCAGCCGGAAGTCCCGCCTTTTCGAAAGCAGCTCGACGCCTCGACCGATCATTCCCACAGGCGCTGCTACCGCCCGCCCGGCTCGATGATGAGGTCGCCTTCGGGATAGTCGCTCTCCCCAAACGAGGAGATGTCCTCCGGCGACAAAGATTGCAGATACTCCGTGGAGAAGGCCCCCGCAAAGAGCTCATCGTCGACCCGCGCCGCAGGAATGCGGTCTGCGCCCGGAGCGTCGTCCGGCACGTTGTCGCCGATGGTGTAAGTCCCGAGATAGCGCGCAACGTCCTCCAGCGCAATGCCTTCCTCTTGGACCCTGTCCATGTCCATGAAAAAGTCGACCGTCGTGACTTTCTCGACCACGCCCACGCCGAAGCGCTCCTCGACGTCGCGGCTCAACTCCTGCGCGTCGACGCGCCACCCGCCGAAGTGCTCGGGCAGCGGTTCCTGACCATGATCCGCGCTGATTGCGAGCACGTAATTTCCCTTGCCTGCGAGCCGGTCGAGCTCCTTTTTGAAGCGGGCGATCTGATGATCGACCTCGGCGACGACATCGCCGATCTCGGGCGCGAGCATGTTCCACCGGTGACCCGCGTAATCGGGCATCTTGGTCTCGACCCAGAAGAAGTCGGTCACCGAATCTGCCCCGATCTTCTCCTTGCGCATCATCTCCACCACCGCGTCTCCGTTGAAGCGCACGAACGCGGACGTGCCGGGCCGAACCGTATTCACTTGCAGCTCTTCGAGCGTCTCGCCGAACCACGTACCATCATGGACGCCGTCGCGCCCGTCGAGCTTCTCCTCATAGGACTCGAGCAGCTCGATGTCGGTCGTTTCAAGGTAGGAGGGAAGCTCAAAGAACTCCTCGTTGATGTGCCACGCGTTGTCCTCCTCTTCCCACAGAACCGCGACATCGTGGTCGCCGCCGGGGCGCGCCGCGCCATGCCCGATCATGCCGAGGTGCCAGCCCTCGTAAGCCAGAGTCGCAACCACCGCCTCATTGCCGCTCGCCTCGTCCCACAGCTCCGAGACCGTGGGCTTCTCGAGATAGATCGGATTCGCGTTCAACTCCCATGCGTCGGTGGGCCCCTTGGGTCCCCGCAGCTGGTTGCCTGGAATCCCATGATCGATCGGGTAAAAGCCGGTGCCGAAGGTGGCATGAATCGCCCCCGTGATCGACGGCGCCGAGCCGATCGTCGCGTTGGTGTAGGAGGTTCCTCGCTCGATCAGACGGCGCAAGAAAGGCCACGACTCCGAGTGCTCCTGCAAGACGTTCCACCCGCCGCCGTCTATGACGACGGTGAAAACCACTTTCGGGCGGTCCTCTTTCGGCGCGATGTCCTCTAAGGGTTCGCCGGCTGCGACGAAATCATCCATGCCCACGAGCCGCGCATAGGTCGGCGCCACATCGGCGGCGTCGGCATCGGCTGACACGGCAAGGCCCTCGGGCACCCACGGGGGCCCGTAGAAGATCAGTGGGATACGAGCCGTGTAGGCCCAGGGGTTCGGATGCGACGAGTTGAGCGGCGGAGCGCCGGTCCCCAGCGCGGTGAGATCCAAGTCATTGGTGAGGTAGGTGTGCGGCTTGGGGACCATCATGACCTCGCCGGATCGACCGGGCACATGGCCGAGGTAGAGGTGGCTCATGATCTGGGACCCGATCGCCCCGGCCATCTCCGTCTCGGTCGGAGCGCCCGACGGCAGTCCGCGGACCGGGCTCAAGGCGTAAACCGCGAGCGCGGCGACCAGCGCCGCCGCGCCGGCCACGATCAGGACGCGCGTGGGCACGTCTAAAGTCTCCTCTCCGAGCGCCCCATGCCCCATCGGGCCTTCTGAGGGCTGGAGACTAATACAGGCAAGGATTCGCGGGCTCGCTACGACGCGCAAGCCCTGGCTCACCCGTTCCATGCCCGTTCTATGCCGGAAAACGTTCGTTTTTCGAACGCTGTTCCGCTCAGATCGATTCTTGGGGCTTTGACCCGGGGGCCGGCGTAATGGGACACTGGGGGCATGGCACTCAGGATCTTCGGCGCATTCGTCGCGCTCTTGCTCGCTACCTTTGCGGTGGTTCGCTACCGCAAAGGTCAGCTGCGCCGGGGCGAGCTGGTGGCCGCCTTCCTCGTCGTCTCGGGCCTGAGCGTCGCGGCCCTGGCCCCCAGCGTCCTCGACCCCTTCCTCACGCCCCTGGGCTTCAGGCCGGGCCAGGAGCGGCGGATAGTCGGGCTGCTCGTGATCTCGAATCTCTTCACGATGGCCCTGTTGTTCCGGGGCTTCTCACGGGAGGACCAGCTCTCGGACGAGGTCGGCGATCTCGTCGACTACATGGCGCTTCGCCGCCTCACGGACGAGGGCCTCGCTCCCTTCGACGGGGCCTGCGCCGTCGTCATGCCCGCTTATAACGAGGCCGGCAATCTCCCGACCGTGCTGGCCGAGATGCCCCGCAAGGTGTGCGGCTTGCCGGTCATCCCCATCGTCGTCGCCGACGGATGCACCGACGAGACCGAAGCTACGGCTCAGGGGTTGGGGGCCGTGGTGATCCGCAGGGACCTGAGGCGAGGATCCGGCGCCGCGGTGCGGCTTGGCTATCAAGCGGCCGTGCGAAACGGGGCCCGGATCGTGGTGACCATCGACGCCGACGGCCAGCACGACCCCACCGAGATGGAACGACTCGTGGAGCCCCTTCTCACGGGCCAGGCCGACATGGTCCAGGGTTCGCGCGTGCTCGGGACCTTCGAGGTGGAGTCACGCGTCCGCAGGCACGGGGTGAGGCTCTACTCCAAGCTCTTGACGGCCCTCAGCCGCACCTCGATAAGCGATCCCTCGAACGGCTACCGAGCGGTCACCTCCGACGGGCTCTTGCGCATGGATCTCCGCCAAGACCAGTTCTATGTCTCGGAGATGATCCTCGAAGCGGCCCGAAAAGGCCTCGCGGTCGTCGAGGTGCCGATCACACTGAGGCGCCGGGCCTCGGGCACAACGAAAAAGCCGACGACGCTGCGTTATGCGTGGGGCTTCACCAAGGCGATCGCCCGCACCTGGCTCAGGCAGCCGCCGGGAGCGAGGCGGTCGGGGCAGGTCCCTCGCTGGGTATCGAATGCCGGCCCGGCCATCCACGTGGGCGACGACGCCCCGAACGAACGCGAGACCATCGGCGGCTGAGGCCCGCCGGCTAAGCAGCGAGCCGCTTTCGAGGAACCTTGATCAGCTCGAGGGCGCCGGCGGCTCGGCCGCCACGTAGTAGTCCTCATCCTCCTCGTCCCATTCGAGATCGATCACGCCCTTAGCGGCCGCCGCCTTCACGAACTGCAGAAAGCCTCCATAGCCGAAGTCCTTCTCGCTGAAGCCGGGCTGGCGCTTCCGCAGCTGATTCTTGAGTCCCGAAAGGGGAGGCGAGCCGTCGCGCGCCTCGAGCTCGGCCACCACCTCGTGCAGCACGTCGAAGGCCCGTCCCTCGCCGCCCCCATCGGACGGAAAATCGATCATGGGGTCGCCGTCCGCGCTCCCGCTTCGAAGCTCTATCACTCCCTGCTTCTCGAGATGTCGCACGAGCTCGCCCCATGCCCTGAAGCCGAAGTCCCCCTCGGAGAAAGTCGGGTCCTTGCGCAAGATCGCTCGCTTTATCATCGACGACAGCACCGACCCGTCCTGGCTCCGCTGCATTCCCGACAGGGTGCCCGTCACGAGCCGTGAGATTTCCGAGAGGTCCGTCGCAGGCTCTTCGTCGTCGGACGCGCTGCGCGACCTTTTCCTCGGCGCAGACTTGGCCGTCCCCGGTCCGGCCAAACGCTCGTAGAACAGGAACTCGTCGCATGCGCCGGGAAGCAGCTCTGAAGTCGAGCCCTCGACGCCGACGCCGATCACCCGCCGGTTGAGCTCCCGAAGCTTTGATACCAGCGGAGTGAAGTCAGAGTCACCTGATGCGATGACGAACGTCGTGATGAAATCGCGCTGGAAGGCGAGCTCCAAGGCATCGACCGCCAGCTTGATGTCGGCCGCGTTCTTTCGCACCATCCCCGCGCGCTGCGGCACTTCCAGCATCTCGATTCGCTGGCTGAGCAAGTTGCCCCGATACTCGGAGAAGAGGTTCCAATCCGCATACGCGCGGCGCGCCACAACCCGCCCCCGCTCCGAGAGAGCATCCATGATCACCGACATCTCTAGCTTCTCGCCACGGTCGCGCGCGCCGATGGCGAGGTTCTCGAAATCGATGAACAACGCTATTCGTTCCTCGTCACCTGCCATGCGTCTCTCCTGACCTTGAACTCTGTTCGATGGGAACCTCTTCAACGTACGGGGGCCGGGCAACCGCCTTGACCGCTATGCGACCGAGCGCAAGCTCGATCACCGCTTCGCCGGCCAGGGC
>JACDBF010000253.1 GCA_013695055.1 Actinomycetota bacterium | reverse complement strand
ACCACGCCCTCGACGCGTTGCTCTCCGCCCTGCCGCAGGGAGTAGCGCGCGCCTTCGAGCTCCGCCACCCGTCCTGGCATTCGCAAGAGGTGATCCAAAAGATTGCCGACGCCAACGGCACGGTATGCGTCTCGGAGCGGGATGGCGCGGTTCCGAATCGACTACCTCCGGGCCCGATCGCGTACGTCCGACTGCGTCACGGCGCATATAGCGAAACGGCACGCGCTGGTTGGAAGGAGCTCCTCGTGAGCGAAGCCGCGTCACGCGATGTCTACATCTTCGCGAAACATGAAGGTTCTGCCGCTTTAGATCCCTACGGAGGTGTGGGGCTCGCGAGCTGGCTCCATGGCTCTGCCGGTTGACTTGCGGCTCTCCCTATCGCGTTCCTGCCCCGATCCCCGATGTCGCTGCGTTAAGTGCTTAGCGCCGAACTCTTTACACGCACGCGGCTCGGGCCGACACTACTTACTAGACAGTTTCTTCCAGCGGGGGCCGGAGATGACAGGGGAAACGAACATCGAGCGTGTGGTGAACCGACTGCGAGCGACCGCCGAGCCCTCGACGCTGGAATGCTACGCGAGCGGCTACGACCTCGGCATGCAATGGGCAAGCGAGCGAGCCACCTGGCCCGATCTCAAGACTCTCGCAGCCCAGTCGCGCGAAGCGTGGTTCAAGCTTCAGCTGGGGCCCAACCATTCTCTTATCGACTTCTTGGCGGAGGAGGCGTGGGATTGTGAGCCGCCGGCCGGCGGCATCAAGCTAGCTCGCGAGCCCTTCGTCGAAGGGGTCGTGGCAGGCGCGGCATACATCCACGATTCAGTGCTGTCGCGCTTGCTCGTTCGACCGTAACGCCGACGGCTTGTAAGCCGGCCCTCTCGCGCGGCTCTACGCTCCCCCTATGCCCGATGCGCGCGACTACCTGGAGAAGCGGTCGCTTGAACGCACACCCGAGCCGCCGCCTGCCACCTCCGGCAATGTCAACCCTGCCGTCGCCGCGGCCGGGAGGACCTTCATGGTCCATCAACATCACGCGCGCAGCCTGCACTTCGATCTCCGCCTCGAGATGCTGAACGGCGACACGCCGGTGCTTGTCTCGTGGGCCGTGCCCAAGGGCCTCCCGGGCAAAGCGGGTAAGCCACACCTCGCGATTCACGTCGAAGATCATCCTTTCGATTACGGCAGCTTCGAGGGCACGATCCCGGCCGGCAACTACGGGGCCGGCCAGGTGCGCATCTTTGACTCGGGGACGTACGAGATGCTCGAACAGGAAGATGGCAAGTTGAGCCTTCGCCTGGCGGGAAACCGCCTCCGCGGTGTTTATCACCTTCATCGAACGGGCGACCAGGGCGGCAAAGAGCAGTGGCTCGCGTTCTTGCGGAAGGACGAACGGCCTGCGCCGGACGACGTGCCCTCATTGGATCCCATGCTGGCGACCCTGGTGGAGGAAGCCTTTGACGGCGAGGAATGGATCTTCGAGCCGAAGTGGGATGGGGTGCGCACGATTGCGATATGCGGGGGCGACACGCGTCTGTTGTCCCGACGACTGCGCGACGTGACCGCAACCTATCCCGAGATCGGAGACATACACCGGCAGCTCGTCGCGCTCGGAGCGGTGCTCGACGGCGAGGTCGTCGCCTTCCAAGAAGGTGTGCCCTCCTTCGAACGGTTACAGAGCCGGATCAACCTGCAAAAAGCACACGACGTCAAGGAAGCGATGAAAGCAATCCCGGTCACCTACATCGCATTCGACCTTCTCTACCTTGACGGGCGATCGCTGGTTGCCGAGCCGATCGAAAGACGCAAGGAGCTACTCGACTCCCTAGTCGTCCCCTCGCCGGCTATCAGCGTGTCGCCGGTCGTGGCGAAAGAGGGGCGGGCCCTGTCCGAATCGGTGCGAGCCAAGAACATGGAGGGCATCGTCGCCAAACGCCTCGGATCTCCCTACCGCTCGGGCCGACGCTCGCGGGAGTGGCTCAAGATCAAAGTCGTCAAGGATGCGGATGTCGTGGTCGGCGGGTGGACGAGCGGAGAAGGCGCGCGCTCCGCGTCCTTCGGGGCCCTGCTCGTCGGCGCGTACAGCGAGCGCGGCCTCGAGCTGCTGGGCGCGGTCGGAACCGGCTTCAGCCAGCAGCTCATCGCTGAGATCCAGCCGCTGCTGCGAGACCTTGCAGACGAGGACTGCCCCTTTGCCGAAGACCCAACCGGCACGCGCCTGGGCTCATTCTCCAAGGCCCTTCGGGACCCGCACTGGCTAGATCCTGTGTTGGTGGCCCGGGTGCAATTTCGCGAGTTGACCTCAACTAACCGCCTGCGCGCTCCTGCCTTCAAGAGCTTCAGGACCGACAAGGAGCCAAAGGATTGCAGCCTCGAGGACATCCTCGCAACGGCGCGCTCGTGAACAGGGCGCGGCGCGTGATCCAGAACCTCATCGCGAGCGGCTATTCAGCTTCCGCATCCGGTCTCTACGACAAGATCGTCGTGGGCCGCGCCTTTCGATTGTTCGGAGGAGAGCTCGCAAGGGCGCTTGCGAGCCAGGGGGCGCGGGCCATCGAGATCGCCGGTCACCAACCGGTCCTCGACATGCCGGTCGGCACAGGGCATTTCACGCTCCAGTGGGCCGGAGCTCACCCGGGCGTGGTGGCGGGGGTAGACATCGCGCGAGGCATGGTCGAGGTCGCCAGACGGGGGGCGATGCGGAAAGACCTTTCGAATTTCAGCGCGGTGCAGGCGGACGCCCATCGCTTGCCGTTCGCGTCGGAGGCGTTTGGAGCCGTGTTGTGCACCAACGGCCTGCAGGTGATTCCCGATCCGGAGCCCGCCGTGCGAGAGCTGGCGCGTGTCATGGCGCCTTCTGGAGTCCTGTTCCTCTCGGTGATCACCGTCCCCCTCGGAGCGCTTGTTCCGCCGGCGATCGCCCGGCACATGCCGCCGTTTCTCATCGCTCGCCGAGACGTCGAGAACATGTTGCAGGAGGCGGGACTCGAGCTGAGGGCCTTCGCCCGGCAACGCGCTGCCATGCTCATGGAAGCCGGCAAGCCGGCCGCTCGAGTCTCATCCGTCAGGAAAGCAGGCGCACCCTCACGTTGCAGTTGAGGAGAAAACTCCTTACCCGCTCCCAATCGGCATAGGTCTCCCCCTCGGCGACCACCTCGGCGATGCCCGAGTTCGCGATCAGCTTGGCGCAGCCGAAACACGGAACTCCCGTTATGTAGATGGATGCTCCATCTCTTTCCTCCGGCGACGAATAGAGGATGGCATTGGCTTCAGCGTGGATGGCGACGCAATTGTCATGACCCCATCCGCTCGGCGTCTCTGAGAGGGCCCGTGGACAGGCTCCTTCGTCACAATGAGGGTGTCCCGAGGGCGCTCCGTTGTACCCGGTCGAACAGATCCTCCGGCGCTTCACTACCACCGAGCCGTGCTGGCGGCGAACGCAATTGGATCTAGTCGCGGTCTCTCTTGCGATGTTCAGGAAATAGCGATCCCAGTCGGTGGTGCGATGGAGCTCCCCGACCCCGTCGGCAATGCTCACGTATCTCCCCCTTCATTCTTGAAAAAGCGCTCCAGGCGCGACTCGAACATTCGATCGGGGAAGTCTTTCCATTCTGACCGACGCGCCGGGTCGGGAGCAAGAACCGGCGAAGAGCCGCTCGCAGCCTTTATCCTTCGCCCTCGTGGCCGACGACGCCCTGTCTAAAGAGCTGATAACCGATCTGATCCGCTCGGCCTGGGTGGTTGAAATGGCCCGGGCCCGCGTCTACCAGACGTGGGCCGGCGCCGAGCCCCGATTTTCCGCCTCGGCACGCCGCACGGGGGCCCGGGCCGCGCTCGTCGCCCGTTCTCTCGACACGCTGGGACGGACTGCAGATGCTGCGCTGGTGGCGCCCCACGTCGAATGGATTCTCGGTCTCGCCGGCGCCGACCCGGCGACGACCCCCTTCAGCGATCTCTTTCTGGTCCGGCTCGGGGATTGGGTCGACGCTCACGCAGCGGCCTTCATGACAGAAGGAGCAGGCGAGCTCAAGGGCCTGGGCGACGAGGAGCGGGCGGACGTGCGCGTACCCGAACAGATGCCACAACCCGCTCCCTTCGAGCCGCTTTCTTTCCCGACAGTCGAGCCGCCCGGAGAGGTAAAGTTTCGCTTCGGCATCCTGAGCGACCTGCACATCGGTTCCTCGCTAGGCGAAGAGATGGCGCGCGCCGCGATCGGTGACCTCAATCGATCAGGTGCGGAGCTCGTCATCCAGCTCGGCGATCTGACCGACCACGGCAACAAGAGTGAGTTTGAGTCGGCCGCGAAAACGCTCGCCGGTCTCGATATGCCCGCGGTGACAATGATGGGCAATCACGACGTCTACTCCTACGAAGAAGAGCTTCTGCGCGGACGTGAGTACTATCCGGCCTTCTTCGGTCGCGATCCTCACGGAACCTTGCTCGAGCACAAAGGCATTCGTTTCGCTGTTCTGGACTCGGCCGAGGATGCACTGTCTCCGTTCGCCCCTTTCAACCTACTGACCGGGACCTTCATGGAGGGTGCCGGCGGAGCGGTGACGCGCGGGTCGCTGAGCGCGCCGCAGCACGACATCCTGGCGGAAGTGGCCGCCCCCGACAGCGGGCCCGCGTTTGTCTTTCTCCATCATCCCCCCCAACCATTCACGAGCTTTCCGCCCATCATCTTCGGACTCAGAGACCTGGACTCGGGGCGGCTCCACGCGACATGCGACTCGGGCAACGTATGGGGAGTGTTCGCCGGCCACACTCATCGAAACGCCCGGCCCCGAGATTTCGGAACCACACCCGTGCAGGAGGTCGCCATCCCA
>JACDBF010000219.1 GCA_013695055.1 Actinomycetota bacterium | reverse complement strand
AGTCGGGGTAGTTGAGCTCCTTGATCTCCAGGTTGTCGAAGCCAATGGCCTCGAGGTCCGCCCGCAGCGACTCGAGCTGCTTGGGACCGGCGCCGGCTGCATCGCCGACGACCAGGATCTTCTCGTGCCATCCGCCCTCGGCCGCGGTGCCCTTGAGCGTCTCCTTGGCCTTCTCCGGGTCGCCGGCGTTGCCGTCGGTGGGGAAGGGGTTGTAGTCGGCGGCCGGCAGGTGACCGTCCATGCCCGGAGGCAGGATGCTCGATGCGACGTCGCCGGTGAACGAGCCACCGAGGAGCTTGAGCTGGTTCTCCTTGTCGACCGCGTAGTTGATCGCCTGACGAACCTTCTCGTCGGTGAACGGTTCCACGGTCGTGTTCATGAACAGATAGGAGGTACAGGCGATCGGCAGGTTGAAGAAGCGACTGCTGTAGTCCTCGCTGCCCACGATCTCCTTGAGCTGCGGGCCCTCGGGCTCGCAGTCCACTGCTGTGTCGTAGTCATTGCTCAGGACCTTCTCGACGCATACCGAGTTCTCGAAGCCCTGCTTCCACTCGATCTCGTCGACGTAGGCCTCGCGAATGTCGTCCGTGTCCGGGTCCCACTCCTCGTTGCGGACCATGTGGACCTCTTCCAGCGGCGTGTACGAGTCGACGTAGTACGGGCCGCTGGCCACGACGTTGCTGTCGTAGTCGGAGTCCTTTTCCTGGTCGAACTTCGAAGCGAAGTCCTTGGGCACGGGAGTGGTCGCCGGCATGCTCATGCGATAGTCCCAGTCGCCGAGCGGCGAGGACAGGTTGAATACGATGGTCTTGGGGTCGGGAGTCTCGATGCCCGAGATCTCATCAGCCTTGCCGCTCTTGAACTCCTCAACGCCTTCGATGTCCTCGTAGTAGGTCGCGTAACCCGCGCCCACCGAGGGGATGAAGAGGCGCTCGACCGCGTACTTGATGTCTTCGGAGGTGATCTCTTCACCGGTGACGCCGGGAATGCTCTTGCCGCCGATGGCGGGGCCGAACTTGACGCCGTCTTTGATCGTGTAGGTCCATTGAGTGTTGTCCGCGTTCGACTTCCCGAGCTCGGTCGCGAGGTCGGGCACGGTCGCCGGCTGCTCTTCGAGATTCGGCGTGTTGGGGTAGCTGACGAGCGTCCTCAGCGTCCCACGCGCGACGTACGAGAAGAACGTCACGGTATAGGCCTGACCCGGGTCCATATAGTCGACGTCACCGATCGACGCCCATCTCATGGTCCCGCCCGGCTGCGCGTTGGTCCCGCCGATCACCGGAGATTCGGTCTGGCTACGCTGCTGCTCGGAGTCGTCTGCTTGTTGGGAGCTTCCCGAGTCGCCGCACGCCGCGCCGATGAGCGCGAGCGCGCATACGAGGGCCAGGATCCTGACTAACCTGACTTTGTCCTTCAAATTCCGTCCTCCTTCGATAGTCCAACTTTTCCGGTGGTGCCGCGTGATGTCTCTTCGATAACGTGTTCCTCTCTAGATCACCGTCCCGTGCGCGGGTCGAGCGCGTCCCGGAGCCCGTCACCCAGCAGGTTGAAACCAAGCACGACGATGAACAGCGCGGCGCCCGGGAACACCATGTACCACCAAGCTTCGCCGTTAGCTGCGTAGCCCGTGGCGCGAGACAGCATCGTGCCCCAAGCGGGGGTGGGCTCTTGGATGCCCACGCCGAGGAACGACAGCCCTGCCTCGGCGAGAATGTTCACGGGGACGATGAGCGTTGCGTAGGTCAACACCGGCGCGACGAGGTTGGGGAGGATCTCTCTGAACATGATCCAATTCGAAGAAGCTCCCAGCGACTGCGCCGCTTCTACGAACTGAGACTCACGGAGCGACAGCACCTGGCCCCTCACGATGCGAGCGATGTAAGGCCATCCGAAGAACACGAGGATGAAGGTGACGAGTCCCTCGCTCGGGCCGACTGCGACGGCAAGCGCGATGCCCAAGAGCAAGAAGGGAATGGAAAGGACGAGGTCCATGAACCTCGAGATCACGACATCGATGGGCCCCCCTCTAAAGCCGCTGAACAGCCCCGCCAGCACGCCGATCGCAACTTCGGCGCCGGTGGCGATGAACGCGATGCGAAGCGAGACGCGCGCTCCGTAGAGGACTCGGACGAACAGATCGCGACCCAGGTCGTCCGATCCAAACCAGTTGGCATTGTCGGGGCCCAGCGGGATGCCGAAGGCGTCGAGGTTCTCACGGAACTGCTGATCGACAGCATGTCCGACGATGTTCGACCAGATGTCGGCGGTGAGGGCCAGAAGCACCATGAGGAGAATTGCGATGCCGCCGGCGAGGGCGAGCTTGTCTTCTTTCAAGCGTGACCAGAAGAGCTGGCGAGGGCTCTTGGCCTTTACCGCGGAGCTATCGGGGTCAGATGTTGGACCCCCCGTAGCTTGAAAACCAGAAAAATCTGTAGCGCTCTGAACCACCCGGCTTCTCCTCCCACCCCGTCAGGGGGGCACAACTTGTTGCGAGAGCTCCCCCAGCCAGCATTATCCTACTACCACGATCGTAAGGCGTCTACCAGCGGGCCCTCGCCCTAGGGAACGGGAGCCCGATCCGGTATCGCAAGAGGCTCGACACGATAGACGGAAAGAGATCCGATCGCCGGGCCCGCGAACAAGGGCCGAACCTGCCACCCCCTGCGCGTCTCGAGCCCCGAGCTCTGCCAGCCGCCGCGGCGGACCAGAGCGGTCACCGCCGACACCCATCTCCCGAGGTTCTTCGGCGCCACGGCGGGGGCCGATTGGAGGGCCGTCAGAGCGCCTCGCGGCGGAAGCGGTTGCCCGTGGCCGGCGTCCCTCTTACCCGAGTTGTTGGCTCGTTGGGTGGCGTCGCGATTGATGGACGTTCTCCTCTTGATGTCCCAGATGTCGTTTCTCGGCTTCCACACCTCGGCCTCGGCCGAGTCGGGAGCGCCCCACACGAACGCCAGAGCAGGGTGCTGATCGCTGGTCAACATCACGCCGACCTGGAGCGCGAGGACCACCGATAAGGCCGCGGCCGCGAGAAACGGCAGATAGCTCGTCGGCCCCGCGACCGTGGACCCATCGGCCATGGCCAGGAGGGTCGAGACCCGCTTGTTCAGCCGGCCGCGCCGGGACCACATCCCCAGCGCTCCGCCGAGCCGGAAGCTCCGTCGCTCGCGAATGAGCTCGCACATCTTGAGCAGGCTGGAGGCCACCGCCAGCGGACGGCCGGTGATCGCCGCGGCCCGCCGGTCCGCTTCGAGCTCACGGTCGAGGGCCAAGCGCCGGTAGGCAATGTGGGCCAAAGGGTTCCATGCCGAGAGATCACGTAGAAAGCCGGCGGTCGCTAGGACGCGCGTGTCGCACGCCTTCAGGTGGGCGAGCTCGTGGGCAATGGTCGCCTCCAGCTCGCGCTCGTCGAGACACTCCAGCAGGTCGGCTCCGAGCAGGATGCGGCCGGGTCGCCCCCCGGTAGCAAACGCTCCGGTCATCCCGCCGGGAAGCACGAGCACCTCGGGGCACTCCCTCAGATCGCAGGCAAAGGCAAGGTCCGAGGCAGCGGTGGCGACGGCGGGGTGCCCGGCCTCCGTGA